>NZ_JBHUXZ010000036.1:0-48823 GCF_042668985.1 Gordonia sp. NPDC057258 | reverse complement strand
AGGGGCGGTAACCAGCGGTAGAGCCAGATGCCTGATGGTCAGAACCCAACCACCACCGAAGTGGCTAGACAACCCTGACACTGAAACCAGCGGTGAGGCGGCTCGACCAGTGGTGGGGCGGCTCAACCGGCGGTGGGGCGGCTCAACCGGCTGACGGGCTTGGTGTCTCCGGCCAATACCGCTTGCGCAGATCGCCTTTCACGAGCTTCCCGGTGGGCGTGCGCGGCAGGTCGTCGACGAAGTCGACCGACCGGGGCGCCTTGTAGGCCGCGATGTTCTCGGTGGTGAACGCGATCAGCTGCTCGGCGAGCCGATCGGTGGGTTCGTGGCCGTCGGCCAGCTGCACGCAGGCCTTCGCGACCTCGCCGAGGTCGGGGTCGGGGACACCGATCACCGCGACATCGAACACCGCCGGGTGATTGATGAGGACGTTCTCGGCCTCCTGCGGGTAGATGTTGACGCCGCCGGAGATGATCATGAACGCCTTGCGGTCGGTCAGATACAGGTATCCCTCGTCGTCGACGTACCCGACATCCCCTGTGGTGGACCAGTTCTCGTGCTCGGGGTGCTGGGCCTTGCGGGTCTTGTCGGGGTCGTTGTGGTACTGGAACGCCACGTCCTCGCGTTCGAAGAAGACCTGGCCGACCTCACCGGTCGGGAGTTCCTTGCCGTCTTCATCGCAGATGTGGACCACGCCGAGCAGCGGCTTGCCCACCGAGCCGGGATGATCTAGTGCCTCCTGCGGGCCGATGAACGTCGCGCCGGCGGCCTCGGTCGATGCGTAGTACTCGTGGATGACCGGGCCCCACCACTCGATCATCGCCCGCTTCACCTCGACCGGGCAGGGCGCGGCCGCGTGGACGGCGATCTTCATGCTGCTGACGTCGTACTTCGAGCGGACGTCGGCGGGCAGCTTCAGCATCCGGATGAACATGGTGGGCACCCACTGGCTGTGGGTCACGCGATACTTCTCGATGGCGGCGAGGGCCGCTTCGGGATCGAACCGGTCCATCATGACCACGGTCCCGCCGACCGAGTTGGTCATCCCGCAATAGCGCAGCGGCGCTGCGTGATACAGCGGTGCGGGGGACAGGTAGACCGCGGAGTCGTCGTAGCCGTACATGGGCGCGAAGATCGCGGTGTAGGCGTCGGGCACCTGGTCGACCTGCCCTTCGGGCATCGGTGTCTTGATGCCCTTCGGACGGCCGGTGGTCCCGGAGGAGTAGAGCATGTCGGTGCCGCGCGGCTGGTCGGTGCGGGGCTCTGCCGACGCATTGGCCAGGACCTTGTCGTAACTCTCGAAGCCGTCGAGATCGCCACCCCACACGATGCGGCGACCCGGGCCGGCAAGGGCCTCGATCTCGCCGGCGGCCGACACGGCCTCGACGACCGAGGCGCCGGCGAACAGGACCTGCGCGTTGCAGTCGGAGAGGATGTAGTTGGTCTCCGCCGCGGTGAGGTGGTGGTTGACCGCGGTCACGTACAGACCGCTGCGCAGGGCCGCCCAGTACACCTCGAAGACGTGGAAGTCGTTGGCGGAGACCACGGCGATGTTGTCGCCGCGTCGGAGTCCGAGGGAGTCGAGGTAGTTGGCGAGCCGGGTCGAGTTCTCGTCCAGTTGTCGGTAGGTCAGTACCTCGCCGGTAGCGGCCCGGATGACGGCCGGCTTGTCGGGGGTGGATTTCGCGAAGACTCCAGGAAACAAGAGTGACGCTCCTCGTGACGAAGGGGATGGCCACCCCGAACGACCGTATCTAACGCTCGTTCGGGGTGTTGCGAGTCACAGTACCCTAGCGTCGTGTCCGATTTCGCAGTTCCTCAGTGCGTCGCGAGAAACCTGTCCATGGTTCGCTCCGCGAGCGCGGTGATGGTCAGCGCGGGATTCACCAGGCCGACTGCCCCGGGTACGAAGGAACCGTCGACGACCCACAGGTTGTCGTAGCCCCGGATTCCGCCGTCGGTGTCGGCCGCGGCACCCATGACGACGCCGCCGAGCCCGTGATAGGTACTCGCGGAACCGAATCCGAGCGCGCGAGACGACACGTGGGTTCCGTTAAGGGCGAAGCCGAAACGGCCCTCGGTGCGTTCGTGGAAACGCTTGATGAAGGCGTTGCTCCGGCGGTCGAGATCGTTGCGGTCGGCGGGGTGGGGGTAGTTCAGCTGCGCCCGCCGGGTGCGATGGTCGTAGTCGATCGTGCCGCGTTCGTCGGTGTGGGCCTGCACGAGGTGGGTGGTCGCGGCCTTGCCGAGCGGTGCCGGCAGCGGGGTGGCCTGATAGACCATCGAGACCGGTCCGCCGGGCAGGTTGTCCTCGTAGATCCGTGCGTAGCCCGGTCCGCCCTGGACGGCGCCGAAATCCTCGCGGGGGTTCGCCCGGATGGTGAGGAAGTCGCCGTTCACGCCGAAGCCGTCGCCGATTCGCGGTGACAGTCGCGGCAGGCGCCCCTGCGCGCGCGCTTCGACGAGCAGCCGGGTGGTGTGGAAGGAGCCCGCGGCCATGAAGAGGTGATCGGCCTCGGTGGTCACGGTGCGTACCGTGCGGCCCTGCTCGTCGAGAACCCGTGCGGTGACGACGAATCCGGCGCGGCGCGAGCGAGGCCGGATGTCGAAGACCTCGTGCATCGGCTTGACGGTGACGTTGCCGGTCCGTTCGGCGGCGAGGAGGTAGGTGCGGTCGAGAGACCTCTTGGCGCCGCTGTTGACGCCGTAGCTCAGTTCGCCCGCGGTCACCGACGGGGTGGCCCGGCCGGCCAGTTCGTCGCGGAGGATGTCCCAGTCGATGGCGAAGTCGAAGAAGTGCGGTGACGCGCCGTAGCGCTCGATCACCTTCAGCCAGGACCGGGCCCCGACGTACTTGGGGTGCGCGAGGATGTCCGCGGGCAGCGGCGAGACGCCGAGCCCGGCCTTCGCGCGCGGGAAGTAGGTCTGGGCGAGCTGCGCGTAGTCGGCGGCCGCCGGGAAGATGTGCTCGAAGTCCTGTCGGCGGGGGACGGGCGTGAAGGAGCCGAACACGAGCGACCCACCGCCGACGCCCGCGCCGTACACGGCCTCGACGCCGTTGCCCATCACATGGTCGAGGACGCCGGGGTACGGCTCGACCGGGAGGCCGCTCGCTGCACTCGCCCCGGCGGGGCTGCCGAACCACGCGGCGCGCTTGTCTGGGTTGGTCGTCGTGGCGAAGGTGTTGCCGTCCGGCGCGGTGCGCGATCGGCGAGTCGGCCGGGGCCGCGGGACGTTAGGCTCCGGGGTGTGACGGCTGCGCTGCAGATCGAGGTGGACCGCGACAGCGTGGCGATGGGGGATGACGTCGCTTCCCACGCACACTCACTCCTTGTGGAGCCGGGTACGGCGCTGAGTGTCGTCCTCGCCGCGGCGGCGCCCGAGATCCGTTCTCGGGGCTGGTCCTGGGTGGCCGACGTCGACGGCCGGGTCGCCGCCGTCTGGTCGGCCGACCACGGTGTGCAGATGCTCGTCGGGGACGGACCGGTGACCGCGGACGACGTGCCGTGCCGGATTCATTACCGGTATTTCCTGCAGATCGACCCGGCGTGGCTGCATCGGCGCCTCGCCGAGGGGGCCGCGGCGGACCGGGGCGCCCTCGAACGCGAGTACCGCCCGATCGGTGATCGGCGACGCGAGGAGGACGAGCGTCGCCGCGAACGCGATTCGGCGACAAGGTATCTGACCGGCGAGTGCACCGCGGCGCTGCGCGGCTTCGGTGCGGAGTTCGATCTGCACAACGACCGGATGGCACGGTTCGACCTGGTCGGCTCGATGTGGCGGGTACAGCGCGCCGACACCATGACCATGACCTTCGACGGGGCGAATCAGGTCCTGTCGTCGATCCGACCCGTCGGCGTCGCCGAGTGCTGGCTGGTCGCGGCCGTCGGAATGCGTATGCGACAGGTGCAGGGACTCACGCCGGTCCCGAACGACCCCCGTTTGCCGGTGCCGGAGCTGCGGCCGATGGGATCAGGGGTGGCCGGATCGCCACGCTGGACGACGAGAGGTACGAGAGGCGATCCCGTCGTCCAGCTGACCGGCGATGAGGCGGTGCGGGCCTACCGGTTGTCGGCGAATCGTTCGATCGACGAGGTCGTGTCCCTGCTGGCCCCGGACTGAGGTCAGTCGTGTGCGCGCACGGACTCCTCGACGAGGTCGAGCACCGCGTGCAGATCGTCGGTGGGCTGGCCGGTGGCCAGCCGGGTGATCAGACCGTCGAGCACGAGGTCGAGGTAGTTGAGCAGAACGTCGGTCGGGACGTCGTCGCGCAGGCGCCCCGCCTGCCGACCCCGCTCCAGCCGACTGAGTGTCGCCTGCTCGACCTCGGCCGCGTAGGACACCCACTCCGCGCGGAAGCCGTTGTCCGTCCGTAGTTTCCGCGCGATCTCCAGGCGCGTGCCGAGCCAGTCGAAATCCTGAGGCCGCGTGAGCATGTCGCGCATGACCTGCACCAGGCCCTGCTCGGCCGCCACGTCGGCCATGCGCTCGGCATCTTCCCGCGCGAGCGCGAGGAACAGCGCCTCTTTGTCCCGGTAATGGTGGAAGATCGCACCCCGGGACAAGCCGGTGGACTCTTCGATCCGTTTGACGGTCGCGCCGTCGTATCCGTACTCCGCGAAGCAATGCCGCGCGCCGTCGAGAATCTCCCGACGACGCGCGGCAAGCCGGTCATCGCTGACCTTGGGCACGTCGAGTGCCTCCTGTCAGCTCTTGATCATGTTGCGCAGCACATACTGCAGGATGCCTCCGTTGCGGTAGTAGTCGGCCTCACCCGGGGTGTCGATGCGGACCTTGGCATCGAACTCCACCGTCGAGCCGTCTTCCTTGGCGGCGGTGACGTGCACGGTCGACGGCGTCGTCCCGTTGTTGAGCTCCTCGATGCCCGCGATGTCGTAGGTCTCGGTGCCGTCGAGGCCCAGCGACTTGTGCGACTCGCCCTCGGGGAACTGCAGCGGGATGACGCCCATGCCGATGAGGTTCGAGCGGTGGATGCGCTCGAAGCTCTCGGTGATGACGGCCTTCACGCCGAGGAGGCTGGTGCCCTTGGCCGCCCAGTCACGCGACGATCCGGTGCCGTACTCCTTGCCGCCGAGCACGACGAGCGGGATGTTCTGCTCGGCGTAGTTCTGCGCGGCGTCGTAGATGAACGACTGCGGTGCACCTTCCTGGGTGAAGTCGCGGGTGTAACCGCCGGTCACACCGTCCAGCAGCTGGTTCTGCAGGCGGATGTTGCCGAAGGTCGACCGGATCATCACCTCGTGGTTGCCGCGGCGGGCGCCCAGCGAGTTGTAGTCCTTGCGGGCCACCCCGTTGGCATCGAGGTACTGCGCGGCGGGGGTGCCGGGCTTGATCGTCGACGCGGGGGAGATGTGGTCGGTGGTCACCGAGTCGCCGAGCTTCGCGAGCACGCGTGCGCCCTTGATGTCGGAGACGGGCGACGGCTCACGCTGCATGCCCTCGAAGTACGGAGGCTTGCGGACGTAGGTGGACTCGTCGTCCCAATCGAAGGTCTTGCCCGACGGGGTCGGCAGGTTCTGCCAGCGCTCGTCACCCTTGAAGACGTCGGCGTAGTCCGAGGCGTACTGCTCCGGCGAGATCGACGAGGCGATGGTCGCCTCGATCTCCTCGTTGGTCGGCCAGATGTCCTTGAGGAACACGTCGTTGCCGTCGGTGTCCTTGCCCAGCGCGTCGGTCTCGAAGTCGAAGTCCATCGTGCCGGCCAGGGCATAGGCGATGACCAGCGGCGGCGACGCGAGGTAGTTCATCTTCACGTCGGGGTTGATGCGACCCTCGAAGTTGCGGTTGCCCGACAGCACCGCGGTGGCGGTGAGGTCGTTGTCGTTGATCGCCTTCGAGATCTCCTCCGGCAGCGGGCCGGAATTGCCGATGCACGTGGTGCAGCCGTAGCCGACGAGGTAGAAGCCGAGCTTCTCCAGGTACGGCCAGAGACCGGACTTGTCGTAGTAGCCGGTGACGACCTGTGAGCCCGGTGCCATCGACGTCTTGACCCACGGCTTGGACGACAGGCCCTTCTCGACGGCCTTCTTGGCCAGGAGCGCCGCGCCGAGCATGACCGACGGGTTGGAGGTGTTGGTGCAGCTGGTGATCGACGCGATCGTCACGATCCCGTGGTCGAGGATCATCGATCCTCGTTCCTCGGAATCCACCCGGACCGGATTGGTCGGCCGGCCCTCGGCGCCGTTGGCGGCCGAGTGCAGCGGCTCGGCGTCGTCGTCGGCGAAGGACAGGGTCGCGGGGTCGGACGCCGGGAAGGTTTCCTCGACCGCCTCGTCCAGCTTGGTCTGCGGAGCGGAGTTGCCGTTCTCGACGTAGTTGTGGATGTCCTTGCGGAACGCGTTCTTCGCGTCCCACAGCTCGATGCGGTCCTGCGGACGCTTCGGGCCGGCGATCGACGGGACGACGTCGGCCAGGTCGAGCTCGAGGTACTCCGAGTACACGGCCTCCTCGGCGTCCTTCTCCAGCCACATGCCCTGTTCCTTGGCATAGGCCTCGACGAGCGCGAGCGTCTCCTCGCTGCGCCCGGTGAGTCGGAGGTAGTTGACGGTCTCGCCGTCGATCGGGAACATCGCGCAGGTCGAGCCGAACTCGGGGCTCATGTTGCCGATGGTGGCGCGGTTGGCGAGCGGGACCTCGCCGACACCGTTGCCGTAGAACTCGACGAACTTGCCGACCACGCCGTGCTTGCGCAGCATCTCGGTGATGGTGAGGACCACGTCGGTCGCGGTGACGCCCGGCTTGGTCGCGCCGGTGAGCTTGAAGCCGACGACGCGGGGGATGAGCATGGAGACCGGCTGACCGAGCATCGCGGCCTCGGCCTCGATGCCGCCGACGCCCCAGCCCAGGACGCCGAGGCCGTTCTCCATCGTGGTGTGCGAGTCGGTGCCGATGCAGGTGTCGGGGTAGGCGACGCCGTCACGGACCATCACCGAGCGCGCGAGGTGCTCGATGTTGACCTGGTGCACGATGCCGGTGCCCGGCGGCACGACGCGGAAGTCGTCGAAGGCGCCCTGACCCCAGCGGAGGAACTTGTAGCGCTCTTCGTTGCGCTGGTACTCGATCTCGACGTTGCGCTCGAACGCCTGGGCATTGCCGAAAGCCTCGATGATGACGGAGTGGTCGATGACCATCTCGGCCGGCGCGAGCGGGTTGACCTTGTCCGGGTCGCCGCCGAGTTCCTTGACGGCGTCGCGCATGGTCGTGAGGTCGACGATGCAGGGCACGCCGGTGAAGTCCTGCATGATCACGCGGGCAGGCGTGAACTGGATCTCGACGCTCGGTTCGGCGTTCGGGTCCCAGTTCGCCAGGGCCTCGATGTGCTCCTTGGTGATGTTCGCGCCGTCCTCGGTGCGCAGGAGGTTCTCGGCGAGGACCTTCAGAGCGTAGGGGAGCTTGGCGGTGCCCTCGACAGCGTTCAGACGGTAGATCTCGTAGCTGTTGTCACCGACGTCCAGCGTGCCGCGGGCGCCGAAGGAATTGATACTCACGTCTAAATCCACTCTCCTCGTGTGCCGGCGGGCTGCGCCGGCGATTACTCGATGATCCACTTGCGGTCGGGCGGGGCTGGTCGATCCGGCGCAGTCGTGCCGCACCGGCTGACGTTCTGCACCGGCGGGCTGCGCCGGCACCATCGGATGTCCGCGAGGGCCACCCGCGACAACGTCGTCCAGTCTAACAGTACGAGCGTACTGTTACCAAGCTCGGGCCGGGACACGCCGGATCGGACCTGCCGACACCGGAATACCCAGACGAGTCCATTGTGTCGTACGGTGCAGGGCGGGGTTCGGCGAGGAGACACTCGACGCCGGCGCGATACCGCCCGTCAACGTGCACGCAACCCCGGGTGATCTCGAGAGGCAGGGGTGGCGGATGGGTCCGCAGGCGACGACGCTGGTGCTGGCAGCTCCCGCGGAGAACAACGAACTCACCGGACTCGTCGGGGTCGACATGGGTGAGCTGTCGCGGGACATCGCCGACGACGGCGTGGCGGGGGCGACGCCCGAACAGTTGCCCGGCATGCTCGAGGTCGTCGAATACGCCCAGTCGAAGGGCCATGACGTCAGCTTCGTGGTCATCGACCAGGTTCAGCCCCGGTTCACTCTCTACCGCGACGTCGCGAACCAGTTGCAGGAACAGGTCGGCGGCACCGTCATCGTGCTCGGCCCCAACTCGGTCGGCAGCTCGTCGCCCGAATTCAGCCGGGTGGTGCAGGAACAGGCCACCGACGGCCTGACCCTCACCGACCCCGCGGGTGCGGCGCGACAGATGATCGACACGATGACCGGTCCCAACGTGGACTGGACGATCGTGGGCCTCCTGCTGATCCTGGTCGTCGCGGGCGGAGCCGTGCTCGCCCGGCTCCGGCAGGTCCGCACCCGCAAGAACCTGGCCGCCGGTCCGCTGGGACCCGTGCGGGCCACCGCCGCGGAGTCGGATGACTCGTCGGCACCACGTCGCGAGCCGACCGCTTCCGGCCGGTAGTACGCAGGCCAGGGCCGCCTCGGCCGGCCGGCGATGCGGCGGGCGGGCCCGGCTCCTGGCACCTCGTTCTCGCGCGGCGGGGACCCTTCACGGCGTGTCTTCCGGTCTGTTGCCAATTCGAGACCTTGACGACCGTTCGATCTTTCGCCAGTTCACGGCATTTTCGCAGGTAATCACGCCTTTGTAATTCGCGAACACGGTTTTCTCGTGTGGTTGATGTGACGTACGGTTCTGATGTCGCGTGTGATGCCTGTGTTCTCTACAGGGTCCGATGTGGCGGAAGTGCAGTGCGTGATCGCCGCGGGTTCAGACACCCCGGACGGTCGCCGGACCGGGGATCGGAAGATCCCCGCGAATCGCGAGGAGTTCCAGGTGAGGCGAGGAAGAACTGGTGCGTCATGGCCGGCGCGCGTCTCGGCGGCCCTTGCTGTCGCACTCGTCTGCGCGGTCGGCGCGGGTCATGCCGACGCGGCGCCCAAGAAGACGCCCGAGTCGCCCATCTCCGGTCTGATCAACCGGATCGCGACGGTCAACCAGGACATCGCCGACCTCGACCAGGCGCTCGCGTCCCGCCAGGAGAACGTGAACCGATCGATCGTCGACTTCCAGAACTCGCTCGCGCAGCAGCGCCTCGCCACGGTGGCCGCGCGTGGAGCACGCACCGAACTCGACCGATCGAGCAAGGCCGTCGTCGACGCGCAGAAGGAGTTCGACCGGTTCGCCCGCCTGGCGTACCAGCAGGGGCCCGAGCAGGGTTCGATGTCGAACTACGTTGCCTCCGAAGACCCGCAGGGCGTCCTCGACCGCATGAAGCTGATCGATCAGGTCGGCAAGAAGCAGCAGGAGATGATTCGACGGCTGCAGGTGGCCCGCAACCAGAAGGCCAACCGACTCGCCGCCGTCGAGGCCACCCGCCGGCAGGCGTCGTTCGCGGCCAAGAGCGCCGAACATCGCAAGACCGACGCCATGGCGGCGGTCACCGAGGCGAAGGCCGCCATCGCTTCGCAGCAGAAGCGCAAGGCCACCCTGATCGGGGAACGCGACCGGGTCCAGAAGCGCCTCAACACGATTCGCGGATACGTGCCGAAGAAGACGGTCGAGGGGCCGTCGGCGAGCGATCTGCTCTCGAACCTGTTCCCGACGGATCCGTCGGCCGAGGGGGCGCTCAAGGCG
This sequence comes from Gordonia sp. NPDC057258, assembly GCF_042668985.1. NCBI lineage: Bacteria > Bacillati > Actinomycetota > Actinomycetes > Mycobacteriales > Gordoniaceae > Gordonia > Gordonia sp. NPDC057258. The sequence goes on along the minus strand of NZ_JBHUXZ010000036.1, from coordinate 39,148 downwards.
CTACCCGCCACGCCCGCCACCGACAACCAGGCACTGGCCGTCGCGGCGGAGGCCGCCGCGCGCCTCGCCATCGACGTCGGTTCGTCGATCCTCGCCGGTCTGGTCGGGCAGCAGCAGTTGCCCCAGTCCGAGTTGCTGAACGAGCTCGGCATCGGTGGTGCGGACATCACCGGCAGCAGCGGTGGCGACACCCTCAGTGCGCGACTCGGTTCGGGAAGCCTCGGCTCTCTGTTCGGCAGTTCCTCCGGCGGCGGCGGGGGCGGGGGCGGCGTCGTCCGACCCGGGCTGCGCGGTCCGCAAGCCGTCGAGATCGCCGTCAACCGTGCGCTCTCGCAGCTGAACGTGCCCTACGCCTGGGGCGGTGGCGACGCGAACGGCCCGACGCAGGGAATCCGCGACGGCGGTGTGGCCGACAGCTACGGCGACTACAACAAGATCGGTTTCGACTGCTCCGGCCTGATGATCTACGCGTTCGCCGGCGTCGGGATCGAACTGCCGCACTACACCGGTTACCAGTACACCTCGGGACCGCAGTTCCCGCTGTCACAGATGCGACGCGGCGACATGATCTTCTACGGCCCCAACGCGAGTGCGCACGTCGCGCTGTACCTCGGCGACAACAAGATGGTCGAGGCACCGCAGTCGGGTGACGTGGTCAAGGTGTCCCCGCTGCGCACCAACGGTGCGATGCCGAACGTGGTCCGTCTGCTCTGAGGCGTGGTGGTTCCGGCGGCAGCTGTGAACGACCGACACCCGTCGAGTCTTCTTGGCACCTTTTCAGCCGGCACGGCTAGGCTGGCACAGACACGCGGGGTCGACGCCTGCGCGCTGCGCGTTCGCGCCGCCCGTGGGCCCTCGCGGTTCGACGGAACAGCAGTTCAGAGGAACAGGAGCACGGGTTGACCGAATCGCACTCCCTCGGCAAGGCGGCCACGGGGGATCCCGCGGCGGCAGGAGCGGACGGCTCGGTGCTGAGCGACGCCGACGTCGCCCTGCTCGAGCGGGCCATCTACGAGGTCAAGCGCGTCATCGTCGGCCAGGATCAGCTCGTCGAGCGCATTCTCGTCGGTCTCCTCGCGCGCGGACACATCTTGCTCGAGGGCGTGCCGGGTGTCGCGAAGACGCTCGCTGTCGAAACGTTCGCCCGCGTCGTCGGCGGGTCGTTCTCGCGAGTGCAGTTCACCCCTGACCTCGTGCCCACCGACCTGATCGGTACGCGTATCTACCGTCAGGGCCGCGAGGAGTTCGACACCGAGCTCGGCCCGGTGGTCGCGAACTTCCTGCTCGCCGACGAGATCAACCGCGCACCCGCGAAGGTGCAGTCGGCACTGCTCGAGGTGATGGCCGAGCGGCACGTCTCGATCGGCGGCAAGACGTACTCGATGCCGGATCCGTTCCTGGTCATGGCGACGCAGAACCCGATCGAGAACGAGGGTGTCTACCCGCTGCCCGAGGCGCAGCGGGACCGCTTCCTGTTCAAGGTCCTCGTCGACTACCCGTCAGTGGAGGAGGAGCGCGAGATCGTCTATCGGATGGGCAACGTCCCGCCGACCGCCTCCCAGGTTCTCGACCCCGCCGCGATGCTGCGCCTGCAGCGGACCGCGGCGAACGTCTTCGTCCACCACGCGCTCGTCGACTACGTCGTCCGGGTCATCAACGCCACCCGCCGGCCGGCCGAGCTGGGCCTGAACGACGTCGCGTCGTGGCTGTCCTACGGCGCGTCGCCTCGTGCGACGCTGGGCATCGTGGCCGCGGCCCGCGCCCTGGCGCTGGTCCGCGGACGCGACTACGTGATCCCGCAGGACGTCGTCGAGATCATGCCCGACGTGCTGCGGCACCGCCTCGTGCTGTCCTACGACGCCCTGGCCGACGAGATCGATGCCGACCAGGTCATCGCCCGCGTCCTGCAGACCGTCGGACTGCCGCAGGTCGGCGCGCAACCGGTGCCGCAGGGGCAGTACCCGCCCGGACAGCAGCACGCGCCCAATCCCGGACACGGGCCGAATGGGTATGCGGGACAGCAGGTCCCGCAGTCCGCCGGTCCGATGGACCCGAATTCGGCCCCGGCGAACCGGAATTCACCTCAGTATGGCGGCTAATCGGGACCTACCGCGTCTCGGCGCCGGGCTGCTCGACGAGGCGCAGCTGACGGCGGCGCTGAAGATGCTCGAGCTCACCGTGCGGCGCAAACTCGACGGCGTGCTCCAGGGCGAGCACCTGGGCCTGATCCCCGGACCGGGTTCGGAACCAGGGGAAGCGCGGGCCTATCAGCCGGGCGACGACGTCCGGCGGATGGAGTGGTCGGTCACCGCACGCACGACCCAACCGCACGTCCGGCAGATGATCGCCGACCGCGAACTCGAGACCTGGCTCGTCGTCGACGCCTCGGCCAGCCTCGACTTCGGCACCGTCGACTGCACCAAGCGCGACCTGGCCGTCGCCGCGGCCGCGGCTCTGGTCCACCTCACGACCGGCGGCGGCAACCGGCACGGCGCGCTGGTGGTGACCGGTGACGACGTGGTGCGGGTACCGGCCCGTGCCGGGCGCGCGCACGCCCAGAACCTCCTCAAGACCATCGCCACCACGCGACGCAGCTCGCCCGGCGTCCGGGGTGACCTCAAGGCGGGGATCGAGGCGCTCCGACGGCCCCAGCGCCGTCGCGGCCTCGCCGTCGTCATCAGCGACTTCCTCGGCCCCATCGACTGGGAGCGCTCGCTGCGCGCCATCGGCGCACACCACGAACTCCTCGCGGTCGAGGTCCTCGACCCCCGCGATCTCGACCTCCCGGCGATCGGGGAGGTCACCCTGGCCGACGCGGAGTCCGGGGAGATCCACGACGTGACGATCACCGACGACCTCCGGCGCGACTTCGCGGCCGCGGCGCGCGCACACCAGCAGCGGGTCCACCGCACCCTGCGCAGCTGTGGCGGCGCGATCCTGACGTTGCGCACGGATCGGGAGTGGATCGCCGACACCGTCAAGTTCGTCGCACAACGCCGCCGCGGTCTCGCGGCGGGGGTGGGGTAGGTCGATGCTGTCCAGTCCCTGGTGGTTGCTCCTGCTCCTGGTCGTGGCGCTGCTCGGCGCCGCGTACGTCTACATGCTGCGCCGGCGGCGGCAGCGTGCGCTGACCTTCGCGAACCTGGACCTGCTGAAGTCGGTCGCGCCCGCGGACCGTAGTCGTCTGCGGCACCTGCCGATCGCACTGCTGATCGTCTCGCTGATCCTGTTGACGGTCGCGCTGTCCGGGCCGCAGGCCGATCGCAAGGTGCCGCGCAACAAGGCGACCGTCGTCCTGGTGATGGACGTGTCGCGGTCGATGAACGCCACCGACGTGTCGCCGTCGCGGATCCGCGCGGCGCAGGAGGCGGCGAAGAAGTTCGCCGACGAGCTGACCGAGGGCATCAACCTCGGACTGATCTCCTTCGCCGGTACCGCCGCCAGCCTTGTGTCGCCGACGCCGGATCACAACGCCACCAAGGTCGCGGTGGACAAACTGCGGCTCGACGACAAGACGGCAACCGGGGAGGGCATCTTCGCGGCCCTGCAGCAGATCAGCACGTTGAACGCGGTGCTCGGCGGGACCGAGGGCGCACCACCTGCGCGGATCGTACTGCTCTCCGATGGTAAGGAGACCGTCCCGGACGACCCCGACGACCCGCGGGGTGCCTTCACCGCGGCCCGGAAGGCCAAGGAGGAGAAGATCCCGGTCTCCACGATCTCCTTCGGTACCCGGACCGGCACCGTCGAACTCGAGGGCGACCGGGTGCCGGTGCCGGTCGACGACGACTCGCTGCGCAAGATCGCCAATCTGTCCGGTGGCGACTTCTTCACCGCGGCCAGCCTCGACGAGTTGAACAAGGTCTACGAGCAGCTCCAGGACGAGATCGGTTACGAAACCCGTCGAGGGGACAATTCGAAGCCGTGGCTGGTCGCCGGTACGTTGTTCGCGCTGGTGGCGGCGTTCGCCGCGCTGGCCATCAACCGCCGGCTGCCCTGACGCGGACGTGTCCGGGGTGTGCCGCCGTGCGCCCCGCCCACCGACCGCGTGTCACCCCCGCAACGAGAACGGATAAGTTGAACACCCATGACGGCAGCTAGCAACGAAGCGCAGAATCCCTCCCGCTCGGTCCTGGTGACCGGCGGCAACCGCGGAATCGGCCTGGCCGTGGCCCAGCGACTGGCAGCCGACGGTCACCGGGTGGCGGTGACGCACCGCGGTTCCGGAGCCCCGGACGGGCTGTTCGGCGTCAAGTGCGATGTCACCGACTCGGAGTCGGTCGACCGCGCCTTCGCCGAGGTCGAGGCGCATCAGGGTCCCGTCGAGATCCTCGTCGCCAACGCGGGGATCACCGAGAACATGCTCCTCATGCGACTGTCCGAGGAATCTTTCGAGAAGGTCCTCGACGCGAACCTCACCGGCGCGTTCCGGTGCGCCAAGCGCGCCACCAAGGGGATGCAGCGCGCCAAGTGGGGCCGGATGATCTTCCTCGGCTCGGTGGTCGCGATGTCCGGCATCCCCGGCCAGGTGAACTACGCGGCCTCGAAGGCGGGCCTGATCGGGATGGCGCGCTCGATCGCGCGTGAGATCGGCTCGCGCAACATCACCGCGAACGTCGTGGCGCCCGGGTTCATCGAGACGGACATGACCGCGTCGATGGAGGACCGCTACGTCGACATGGCCAAGCAGGCGATCCCGCTCGGCCGAACCGGCAAGCCCGAGGACGTCGCGGCGGCCATCAGCTTCCTCGCCTCCGACGAGGGCGGTTACATCTCCGGTGCGGTCCTGCCCGTCGACGGCGGAATGGGCATGGGGCACTGAAACTGCCGAGCGCGGTCGCACGGCTACTGACCCGCACAGCGCGGTCGTAAGGCACGTCAATCAACGTCGAACTCAGGAGCACATCTTCGTGAGCGGAATCCTGGACGGGAAGACCGTCCTCATCACGGGCATCATCACCGATGCGTCGATCGCCTTCCACGCCGCCGCCATGGCGCAGGAGCAGGGCGCCACGGTCCTCATCACCGGCATCCCGGAACGGCTCCGGTTGATCGACCGGATCGCCAAGCGGTTGCCGAAGGAGGTGCCGCCGGCCATCGGGCTCGACGTCACCAACGAGGACGATCTCGGCGCGCTCGCCGGGAAGCTCGCCGAGCTGGCGCCGCAGGGCATCGACGGCGTCATGCACTCGATCGCCTTCGCGCCGCGCACCTTGATGGGTCCCGAGGCCAAGCCGTTCCTGGAGGGGCCGGGCCCCGACGCCGCCAAGGCCTTCGAGATCTCGGCGTGGAGCTACGCCTCGCTCGCCCGCGCCGTGCTCCCCGCCATGAACGAGGGCGGCTCCATCGTGGGCATGGACTTCGATCCCCGCACCGCGATGCCGTACTACAACTGGATGGGTGTAGCGAAGGCCGCGCTCGAGTCGGTGAACCGGTACGTGGCGCGCGAAGTGGGCAACGCGAAGAACATCCGGTCGAACCTGGTGGCCGCCGGCCCGATCAAGACCCTGGCCGCGAAGGCGATCGCGGGTACTGCGACCGATGACGCCAAGCAGCTCAACATGCTCAACGAGTACTGGGACGGCGCGTCCCCGATCGGCTGGGACGTCGACGATCCCACCGTCGTCGCGAAGTCGGTGTGTGCCCTCCTCAGCGACTGGCTGCCGGCGACCACCGGTTCCATCGTCTACGTCGACGGTGGCGCCAGCCACAACACCTGGTTCCCGGAGGGCATGACCACCGGCTCATGAGTTCGCCAGCACCGGGGGACACCGCGCCCGTGGATCCCGCTCCGTTCGATCCCGCTCCGTTCGATGCCGTCCTGTTCCTGTCGTTCGGCGGACCGGACGGGCCCGAGGACGTGATGCCGTTCCTGGAGAACGTCACTCGCGGCCGGGGGATCCCGCGCGAACGGCTCGAGTCGGTGGCCGAGCACTACCTGCACTTCGGCGGCGTCTCACCGATCAACCGGCTCAACCTCGAGATGATCGATGCCCTGCGTGCCGAGCTCGACCGACGTGGTGTCGACCTCCCGGTGTATTTCGGCAACCGCAACTGGCACCCGATGGTCGAGGACACCCTGGCCGAGATGTACCGCGCCGGTCATCGCCGGATCCTCGTGTTCCCGACCTCGGCGTGGGGCGGCTACTCGGGGTGTCGGCAGTATCACGAGGACATCGACCGGGCGGTGACGGCGCTTGCCGACCGTGAACCGACGAGCCGCGAACCCGACGGTGCGGTGGTGCTCCGCAAGCTCCCGCAGTACTGGTCGCATCCGGCGTTCGTCGCTGCCGGGGCCGACGCGGTGCGCCGCGCTCTGGACGCACTCGGGCCCGGCGAGGAGCCGCCACGGCTGGTGTTCACCGCCCATTCGGTCCCGACCTCGGCCGATGAGGCGTCGGGTCCGGCGGCCGACGGCGGGAAGCTGTACTCGCGCCAGGTGCTGGCGGCGTCGCAGGCGGTCGCCGACGAGCTCGGCGTCGCCGACTTCGATCAGGTCTGGCAGTCACGGTCGGGTCCACCGCAGATCCCGTGGCTGGAGCCGGACATCTGTGACCATCTGGAGAGCCTTGCCGCGGAGGGTGTTCGACGGGTGGTCGTCTACCCGGTCGGGTTCATCTCCGACCATCTCGAGGTGATCTGGGATCTCGACAACGAGGCCGCGGAGGTCGCCGAGCGCCTCGGCCTGGACTATGTCCGCGCCGACACCGTGGGTCCCGATCCGCGGTTCATCTCGATGATCGGCGAATTCGTGGAGGCCTACGCCGGGGGCTTGGGCGACCTGTCGGCGATGGGATGCGGAGACAACGGCAGCACCTGTCGAGACCGGTGCTGTGTGCCCGCGGCGCGGCCTAGATCTGCGGCGAGGCCATCTGACCGCGCGTAGATTCACTGGCTTTGTTTGCCTTCATAACGATTTGATATAGGAACGGGTCCATAATGTGATCTGCGCCTCAATCGAAATGAAACTCTCGTGGTACGCGCATCTGAATCGGGGTGCGAACGTGAGAGAGGAATTCCCATGGCAGAAGGACCACTGAGGCTCGAGATCGATTTCCTCGGACCGATTCTGGAGACACTTTCCACCGGCTCCGCGGACGGTAGCAGCGAGCCCGTCAACTGAGATCCGTTTCCGCTGTGGGCTGCGTTGACGACGTAGCCCACAGCGGCGTGATCTCTCCTTTGTGCGCGTGTATCAACAGTGTTGACCGCGGAACGACCACTCATCCCAGTTGATCTCCGACCTGCTACGCAGCTACTCGCACGAGCGGTCGAGGACATTCCGTTGTATCGATGGGTGTTGGGTGACCACCTCCCGGATCTCACGCTGCGGGAATGGTTGGCCGAGATCTTGGTGCGGCCTTATCTCAAAGCCGGCTGCGTATTGGGTTCCTTCCAGAACGAGCATCTCGTCGGAATTCTGATCTGGCATCCCCACGATGTCGAATTGTCGCCCGACGGCGAACCGCCGCTCGTCCCGGCTGATTTCGTCCGGGTCGCGGCCATTCCCGGACTCCGCGAACGGCTGATCGAGTTCCTCACCAGCCCACAATTGCCCTCCCCGGCATCGGACGCCGTCGATGTGCGGATCGCGGCGGTTGTTCCCGAAGCTCGTGGTGGCGACGCTCTCGTTCGCATGATGCGCGAAGTGGAACGGTTCTGTGTCTCTGCGGCCCGGCCGTACTACGCCTGGACCGGCTCCGCTCGGCTGCGGGACTGGTTCGTCCACGAATGGGGGGCGACGTTGTTCGCCACCGAACAGCGGAACGGACTCGATCTGTACGGCGTCGTGTCCGAACGTCCGCCGCGGCTCCGGGAGTGACCTTCCGGCGGTGGCGGCCCGGGTCCTAGCGTCGCAGTAGCTCGAGGATCGTGTGATTGACCGCCGCCGCCCGTGCGGTCCGCGTCAGCGCCTGGAGTCCCCGGAGCGTCGCGTCGCCGGAATCCCATTGTCCGGCACTGTCTCCGATCTCCACATTGCGCGCTCCGGCGAGGTCGACGATCGCCTCGACCTGTGCCGCCGTGTCGATCAGGCGGGTGGAGCGCGCGTCGAGGAGGTGCGGGGGCAGGGCGACCCGATGCCTCGAGGTGAGCGCCGCGAGTTCCGTACGGAGGTCGCTCGCGTCGGCCGACCGGCGTCCGCCGAGCCCGCCGATGATCGTGGTCGCCCCTCGAACTGCTTGCCGCAGCTCGTATTCCAGATCACCGGCACTGGGTCCCGCGGATACGAGATGACCGAGGTCGAGGGTCGCGTCGTAGCGGTAGGCCGACCATGTGCACGTGACGAACGGTGGATCGGCGGTGTCGGCGGCGAACTCCGTTACGAGCGCGAGCGTGCCGGCGCCCGCCGCGTCGTCGACGAGCAGCACCTCGCCCGCGCCGAGTGCGGCCGACGTCGCGACATGCGGTGGGAGTCCCTGCGGATCACCCGTGGAGGGCAGGCGGACGACGAGGCGTCGAGCGGGTCGCAGCAGCGCGAGCAGATCGAGCACCCCGTTCGCCGAACCCGTTGCGGGCGAATTCTGTTCGGCCCCGGCGACCCCGCCGTCGGGCCAGTGCAGGAGGTGCCGGTCGGCGGATTCCGCCAGGGCTTCGATCACGTCGTCGGGGGAGCACCGGCCGGTGAGCCAGGCGGCCGACCACGCGCCGAGGGCGCACGTCGGCCACGCGACGGTGGCGGAGAGCAGGCGGCTGCGTTTCATCAAGAAGCCAGGATACCGGCGAGGCCGGTGGGAGCCGGGCGTGGCAACCCCGCGGGCGGGCCCGCGGGGCATACGGTGTGTGCGCCGCCCGACCTGTCCATCGCGGCGGCGTGATCACGAGATGACCGATCGAGAGATGGTGGTGTGCGATGGATGACCGCTACGGACGCGATGTGCTCTCCCAGCCCCGTCGGGCGAAGCCGCGTCCCGCGGAGGTCGCCGCGGATCGCGATCTGGTCGTCGAGGACGCCGCCACCGGCTTCTGCGGTGCGGTCGTCGGGCTCGAGAAGAGCTACGCCGGCGATCTCGTCCGGCTGGAGGACCGGCGAGGTCAGACGCGGGTGTTCCTGATGCACCCCGGCGCGTTCCTCATCGACGGTCGGCCGGTGACGCTCGTACGGCCGCGCACCAGAGGCCCGCAGCAGCCGGCCATGACGGCGTCGGGATCGCGAGCCGCCCCTCGCGCCCGCGCGCGGACCGCGCGCGCCAGCCGGCTCTTCGTCGAGGGCGTGCACGACGCGACACTCCTCGAGCGCGTATGGGGTGACGACCTCCGCGCGGAGGGCGTGGTCGTCGTCAGCCTCGACGGCCTCGACAACCTCGAGGCGGCACTCGATGAATTCCAGCCGGCACCTCATCGCCGGGCCGGTGTCCTCGTTGACCATCTGGTGGCGGGTTCCAAAGAAGCACATCTCACCGCCGAGGTCGGGGAGTACGTCCTCGTGTGCGGGCATCCCTACATCGACGTCTGGGAGGCGGTGAAGCCGGCGTCGGTGAAGATCCCGGCGTGGCCGCACATCCCGCGGGGCACCGACTGGAAGACCGGTGTGTGTGCCGAGCTCGGCTGGGGGGACCCTCGTGACGGCTGGCGCCGGGTGCTGGGCGGGGTGAGCAGTTTCCGGGATCTCGAGGTCGATCTGCTGCGGTCGGTGGAAGAACTCATCGACTTCGTGACCGCGGCCGAAGAGCCCAGGTGACGCACACGGCCTGACGCCCACCGGGGCCCACCCGCGTCGTGAGCGCCGAAGGCGGTTCGGACATCTCTGGCAGACTGGACCCATGAGCGCCCTGCTGTGGTTGGCGGCCGCGATCGTCCTGGTGGTCGCGGAGATGTTCGGTGGCGAACTCGTCCTGCTCATGCTCGCCGGGGGCGCATTCGCGGCCGCCGGTGTCGATTTCGCGTTCGAGACGCCGCTGTGGGTCGAGGGACTGGTCTTCGCGCTCGTCTCGGTGCTGCTGCTGGTTGCGGTCCGTCCGATCGCCCGTAAGCACATGCTGAACCGTCCGGCGGTCCTGATGAACACCGAGGCGCTCGAGGGTCGGCCGGCGGTGGTGACCGAACAGGTCGACGCCCGTGACGGACGCGTCAAGATCGGCGGCGACGTGTGGTCGGCCCGCACGATGGACCCGACCCAGGTGCTCGAACCCGGAACCCACGTGACCGTCGTGGAGATCGACGGCGCGACCGCGGTGGTGTGGCGCGCCTGAGCGGCCGCCGCGACACCGCCGAACGACAACGCTGGAAGGTGACCATGGAGTACGAGGTCTTCGGCCTGACCGTCATCGTTCTGCTCGTGTTGCTCGTGGTGGTTATGCTGGTCAAGTCCGTCGCGCTCATCCCGCAGGCGGAGGCCGCGGTCATCGAGCGACTGGGCCGCTACACCCGCACCGTCTCCGGCCAGCTCACCCTGCTGTTGCCGTTCATCGACCGCATCCGCGCCCGCGTCGACGTTCGTGAACGAGTGGTGTCGTTCCCGCCCCAGCCGGTCATCACCGAGGACAACCTGACGCTGTCCATCGACACCGTCGTCTACTTCCAGGTCACCAATCCCCGGGCCGCCGTGTACGAGATCGACGACTACATCGCCGGCGTCGAGCAGCTGACGATCACGACGCTGCGCAACGTGGTCGGCGGGATGACGCTCGAGGAGACCCTGACCTCCCGCGATTCCATCAACGGCCAGCTGCGCGGAGTCCTCGACGAGGCGACCGGCCGCTGGGGCCTCCGGGTCGCGCGCGTCGAGCTGAAGTCGATCATGCCGCCGCCGTCGATCCAGGAGTCGATGGAGAAGCAGATGAAGGCCGACCGCGAGAAGCGGGCGACGATCCTCTCGGCCGAGGGCCAGCGCGAGTCGGCGATCAAGACCGCCGAGGGAAACAAGCAGTCGCAGATCCTCGCCGCCGAGGGTGCCAAGCAGGCCGCGATCCTCGCGGCCGAGGCGGATCGGCAGTCGCGCATCCTGCGGGCGCAGGGCGACCGCGCCGCGTCGTACCTCAACGCCCAGGGTGAGGCGAAGGCGATCGAGAAGACCTTCGCGGCGATCAAGGCGGCCAAGCCGACCCCGGAACTCCTGGCCTACCAGTATCTGCAGCAGTTGCCCGAGATGGCCAAGGGCGAGGGCAGCAAGGTGTGGGTGGTGCCGTCCGACTTCGGTTCGGCCCTCCAGGGTTTCGCGAAATCCTTCGGTGTCCAGGGAGACGACGGCGTGTTCCGGTACGAGCCGGCCGACTCGCCGCCCTCGCCGATCGACGACTCGGAGACCGAGGACTGGTTCTCGATGGCCTCCGATCCCAAGGTCGCCCAGGCCGTTGCCGAGGCGGAGGCGGTGGCCCGCACCCCGGTCGCGCCCGAGATCACCGCTCGTGCGTCGCGCGCGTCGCGCCATGCGTCGCCGGTGGGGTCCGAGCCGGCCGAGCTCACCGATGGTGCGTGGTCCCAGCCCGTACAGCCCGAGGAGCCGGGGCCGGCCGAGCCCACGACCTGAGAACGGCTCAGCGGATGAGGTGCTCGACGCCCGCCATGCCGACCGCCCACATCACCGAGGCGAAGGTGCCCATGATGAACTGCTCGGCCGCATGCGGGGCGCGCAGCTCGGGGTAGCGGGCGAGGCTCTTCACGGCCAGGATGATCGCGAGGCCTTCGGGCCACCCCGCCATCAACGTGGTGACGACCGCGAGGCGTTCGAGGTATCCGATCACCCGGCCGCCGCGCAACGGCCCGGCTTCGGCCGGGTCGGTCGGGGCGGGCGTTGGGGAGTCGGGCGCGTCGGTGTCGTCCCCGGATCCGTCATCCGGCGACCCCTCCGGATCGGGTCCGGGCCCCGGGTGCTGGCCGACACCGCCGGCGACGAGGACCGTCCGGACCACGGGTCCGCCGCCGGTGACCGCCGCGAGCGCGGCGACCACCGGGACGGCCGAGGCGAGGAAGCCGCTGGCGGGCGCGGCCACGGCGGCGAGGACGGCGGTCACCCCGGCCAGGACCAGCAGGACGACGGCTCCGATGACGTCGAGTCTGCGTACGACGGACACCGGCGCGTGGTTGCGCTTCTCTCGCGTCGCGAGCGCCCAGGTCGGCGTCGCCAGTGCGGTCAGGAGAAGAAGGGTGATCGCTGCGGTGGTCATGCCGATCCTCCGGACGGGTTGTGTCGGTCGGCCTCGGCGAGCGCGTCGGCGACGAGGCCGAGGGAATCGGATTCCAGATCCCACGCCGCGGTCCGCAGCCGCTGACTCATGGCCTGTGGCGTGATGTCGAGTTCGGCGGCGGCCTCGACCTGGGTGAGGCCGCGGCGCATCAGCTCCACCGCCTCCCGGCCGGCGGCACTGCGGGCGGTGATCACATCGGCGATGAGACGGCCGGCCGTCTGGGCGTGACGGGACCAGCGAGTTTCCGGGCCGCGGACACAGAGGGGGACCCGCTGTCGTTTGGCGGCCTCGACGGCGTCGCGAGCGTGGACGAAGGCGGGCCCGCGACCGGCCCGGGTGGACGGGGGGAGAGGTTCATCGACCGGTCCGGTGCCGATGCCGACACTCCAGTGACCCTCGGCGGTGAGTTCGACGGCCAGTCGGGCGGCCGTCACCGGATCGGCGAGGACTCCCTGGATCTCGTCGCCCGCGGTACGTTCGAAGGCCCGTACGGTCTGGACCGTCGCGAGAGCGGTGAGGATGGCGTCCACCCGGTCTATGTCGCGGCGACTCCCGCGTTGGTCGACGGTGAGTACGAACATCATTCAAGGCTATGCACTTGATCGCGGTGAATCAAGCCCCCTGGCTGGATGGGATCGCGCTGGGTGACTTGATCCTCGGGGATCAAGTCGCTGCGCTTGTCGCGTTCGACGACGAGACCGGCAGGCGGGAGTCGAGCACCAGACCGGCGATGCCGATCGCAAAGAGGCCACCGGTGACCGCGAGCTGGAGGGGATGCGTGTCACCGGTCAGGGAATCGCCCAGCATGACCACCGCCGCGGTGCCGGGGGCCATACCGAGGATGCTGGCAATCGCGTACGGCGCGAGACGCACCGAGGACAGAGCCGAGCAGTAGTTCGCCACCGAGAACGGGCATGCCGCGATGAACCGCAGCGACCCGACCGCCAACCAGCCACGACGCTCGAGCCGGTACTCGACGGCACGGACCACCGGTGCCTTCAGGTACGGCTGCACGCGGTCGCGTCCGACCCTGCGGACCAGGACGAAGGCTGCCACCGCCGCCACCGACGAGGCGATCATCGCCCCCGCGAAACCGACCAGCGGTCCGAAGAAGATCCCGGACATCACCGTGAACGTCGACCGCGGGATCGGGGCGATGGTGACGACCGCGTAGGCGAGGAAGAACAACCACACGAAGGCCGGTCCCAGATCCGCGCCCCAGTCGCGGACGCTCGAGATCGAGGGCAGTGGGACGAAGTAGGACGCGGCCAGGACGGCGGCGAGGAGCACGGCGGCGACGAGAGCCCGGCGCAGGATCCGTCGATCGGCCCGACGACGGCCCGACGTCGGCGGGTGACCGTCTCCGGCGCTCGCCGCGTCCGCGATCTCCGCGTCGGCCGCGGTCGGGCCGGCGACATCCTCGCTGACAGCGGATCGATCGGGCACCCGGACACTCTACGCTGGGCCCAGCGGTGTACCGGGTCCCCGAGTGCGCCACGTCACGCCGACCTCGACGCCGAGCCGAGCGAGCGATCGGCTAGTGTCGTGTACGCGCTCATCACAGTGCATTCACGGAGGTGTGCTTCCCCACATGCCACAGCAAACTGACCAGCCCAAACCCGAGTCAGAACTCGACGACGCCTACCAGGCGTGGTCGACGGCCGCCGCGGCCGTTCTGGCGAAGTCGCGACGCGTCGACGTCGACGAGCTGCCCGACACACCCGAGGCGCTGCTCTCGACCGACACCGCCGACGGGCTGACCATCCGGCCGCTCTACACACGTCGCGACGAACTCGCCGAGCCCGGTGTCCCCGGTCGCTTCCCGTTCGTCCGCGGCGCCGACCCCGCGCGTGACGTCACCACCGGCTGGCGCGTCACGGAACGGTTCGGCGACGACGCGACGCCGGCGGCGGACCTCAATGAGCTCATCCTGGAGGCGATGGCCAACGGGACGAGCGGTCTCTGGCTCTCGGTGAGCAGGCCCGGTGACGGGCTGGGGGTCGCCGACCTCGCGACGGCGCTGCGCGGCGTCTACCTCGATCTGGTGCCGGTGACGCTCGATGCGGGCACCGAGGGCATCGCGGCGGCCCGCGAACTGCTCGGCCTGAAGGAAAAGGCCCAGGCCGCTCCGGTCGCCGCCGCTCCGACGGCGGCCACCGTCCACTCCTTCGGCCTGTCGCCGCTGACGGCCGCGTTCTCGGGCCGGGCGACCGTCGATCCCGATGAGGCCACGGCCCTCGCCGCATCCGGGCTGCCCGACGGGGTCCGTACCTTCCGGGTGGACGGCAGCGACTTCGCCACCGCCGGTGCCGACAACGGCCTCGAACTCGCACTCACGGTGGCGGCCGCGGTCGCCCACCTCCGTGATCTCACCGCGGCCGGCCTCTCACCCGAGGCCGCGCTGCGTCAGATCACCTTCGGCGTCTCCGCCGACGACGACCAATTCGCCACGATCGCGAAATTCCGTGCGCTGCGCAAGATCTGGGCTCGGGTGGCCGAAGTCGTCGGCGCACCCGAGGTCGGCGGAGCGCTGACCCACGGCGTGACCGATCTGTCGATGTACTCCCAGCGGGACCCGTGGGTGAACATGCTGCGCAGCACCATCGCGGCGTTCGGCGCCGGGGTCGGCGGCGCCGACCAGCTGACCGTCCTGGGCTACGACGCGACCATCCCGGCGGACAAGCGCACCTCGAGCGCGTCCTTCTCACGACGCATCGCCCGTAACACCCAGCTGCTGCTGCTCGAGGAGTCCAACATCGGACGCGTCCTCGATCCGGCCGGCGGGTCGTGGTTCGTCGAGTCCCTGACCGACGATCTCGCCACGAACGCCTGGACGGTGTTCACCGAGGTCGAGGCCGCCGGCGGTTACCGTGTCGCGCTCGACACGGGCTGGATCGCCGAGAAGGTCGACGCCTCCCTCGCTCGCCGCGACACCGAGGTCGCGCATCGCCGCATCTCGGTCACCGGCGTCAACGAGTTCCCCAACATCGACGAGCGCGCACTGTCGGAGACGACCGGGGCCCCGGCCTCCGCGGTCACCGACGTCGTCACCGGTACGCCGCGCCTCGCGCGGATCGGACGCGCCTTCGAGGAACTGCGGGACCGGTCCGACGTCGTGCTCGCCGAGCACGGTGAACGGCCGTCGATCCTGCTCATCCCGCTCGGCAGTGTCGCCGAACACAACGGCCGCACCACGTTCGTCGCGAACTTCCTGGGTGCCGGTGGCATCACCGTCGTCAACCCGGGCCCGCTGACCGCGGACAAGGTCGGCGACGCGGTGGCCGGGGCGAACACCCCGATCGCGGTCCTCTGCGGAACCAAGGCGCGCTATGCGGAGGAGGGGCCCGCCGCACTCGCGGCCGCTCGCGCGGCCGGTCTGTCGACGGTGCTCCTCGCCGGACCGGACAAGGAATGGCCCGAGGGCGACGACCGTCCCGACGGTTCGCTGCGAGTCGGCATCGATGCGGTGAGCACCCTCGGCGACCTTCTCGACCAGCTGGTCTCGACATCCCCGAAGACGGCGGGAGCAACGGCATGACCCAGACCGAACCCGATCTGACACAGACGATTCCGAACTTCGCCGGAATCGGTCTGACATCGGACGACACCGGTGCGACGACCGCCGATGGTGCCGCGGCCGCGGTCGCCGAGGAACTCGCCTCGGCGCACGGCTATTCGGTGGACCAGGTCACCTGGAGCACCCCGGAGCAGATCGACGTCACGCCGGTGTACACGCGCGCCGAGCGCGACGCCGTCCTCGACGATGCCGAACATCCGTACCCGCTCGACTCCGTTCCCGGTGCCGCACCGTTCATCCGGGGCCCGTACCCGACGATGTACGTCAACCAGCCGTGGACCATCCGCCAGTACGCCGGCTTCTCGACCGCAGCCGAATCCAACGCCTTCTACCGTCGCAACCTCGCGGCCGGCCAGAAGGGACTGTCGGTCGCATTCGACCTCGCGACCCACCGCGGCTACGACTCCGACCATCCGCGCGTCGCCGGTGACGTCGGCATGGCCGGTGTGGCGATCGACTCGATCCTCGACATGCGTCAGCTCTTCGACGGGATCGACCTCGGCAGCGTGTCGGTGTCGATGACGATGAACGGCGCGGTGCTGCCGATCCTCGCGCTCTACGTCGTGGCCGCCGAGGAGCAGGGTGTGCCGCCGGAGAAGCTGGCCGGGACCATCCAGAACGACATCCTCAAAGAGTTCATGGTCCGCAACACCTACATCTATCCGCCGAAGCCGTCGATGCGGATCATCTCCAACATCTTCGAGTACACCAGCCAGAAGATGCCGAAGTTCAACTCGATCTCGATCTCCGGCTATCACATCCAGGAGGCCGGGGCGACGGCCGATCTGGAGCTGGCCTACACGCTCGCCGACGGCGTCGAGTACATCCGCGCCGGACTCGAGGCCGGCCTGGACATCGACAAGTTCGCCCCGCGACTGTCGTTCTTCTGGGGCATCGGCATGAACTTCTTCATAGAGGTCGCGAAGCTGCGTGCGGCGCGTCTGCTGTGGAGTGAGCTCGTCGCCGAGTTCGGTCCGAAGAACGCGAAATCACTGTCGCTGCGCACACATTCGCAGACCTCGGGCTGGTCGCTGACCGCCCAGGACGTGTTCAACAACGTGGCCCGCACCTGCGTCGAGGCGATGGCCGCCACGCAGGGTCACACCCAGTCGCTGCACACCAACGCCCTCGACGAGGCCATCGCGCTGCCGACCGACTTCTCGGCCCGCATCGCGCGCAACACCCAGCTACTCCTGCAGCAGGAGTCGGGCACCACCCGTCCGATCGATCCGTGGGCCGGTTCGAACTACGTCGAGTGGCTCACGCATCAGCTGGCGCAGAAGGCGCGCAAGCACATCCGCGAGGTCGAAGAGGCCGGCGGCATGACGCAGGCCATCAACGAGGGCCTGCCGAAGCTGCGCATCGAGGAGGCCGCGGCACGCACCCAGGCGCGTATCGACTCCGGCCAGCAGCCGTTGGTGGGCGTGAACAAGTACCAGGTCGCCGACGACGAGGAGATCGAGGTCCTCAAGGTCGAGAACTCGAAGGTGCGCGCCGAGCAGCTGGAGAAGCTGGACCGGCTTCGCGGACAACGCGATTCGGCTGCGGTCGAGGCGGCCCTGGCCGATCTCACCCGCGCGGCCGCGTCGTCGGAGGGTGGCCTGGAGAACAACCTGATGGCGCTGGCCATCGAGGCAGCACGGCATCAGGCGACGGTCGGTGAGATCTCCGAGGCACTCGAGAAGGTCTATGGTCGCCATCAGGCGGAGATCAAGACGATCAGCGGGGTGTACCGACATGAGGCGGGCGAGGTGAGCAACATCGACGCGGCGATCGAGGCCGTGCGCCAGTTCGCCGAGGCGGAGGGCCGCCAGCCGCGTGTCCTGGTCGCGAAGATGGGTCAGGACGGCCACGACCGCGGCCAGAAGGTGATCGCGACCGCGTTCGCCGACCTCGGCTTCGACGTCGACGTGGGCCCGCTGTTCGCCACGCCGGAGGAGGTGGCCGCGCAGGCCGCCGACAACGACGTGCACGTGGTGGGTGTGTCGTCGCTGGCCGCCGGGCACCTGACGCTGGTCCCGGCCCTGCGGGAGGCGCTGCGTGAGGTCGGCCGCGAGGACATCATGGTGGTCGTCGGCGGCGTGATCCCGCCCGGCGACTTCGCCGAACTGTACGAGGCCGGCGCCGCCGCGATCTTCCCGCCCGGATCGGTCATCGCCGACTCGGCCGTGGAACTCATCGGCAAGCTCGCCGACACCCTCGGCCTGGAACTGCCCGGGGCGACCGCGAACTGATGGCGGTCCAACCGCGACGTCCCATCGACGTCGACGCGCTGGCCGACGCTGTCCTGGCCGATCGCCGCGCCGATCTGGCGCGTGCGATCACGCTCGTCGAGTCCAAGCGCGCCGATCACCGGGCCGCCGCCCAGGAGCTGTTGCTGAAGCTGACGCCGCACGCGGGCAAGTCGTTCCGCGTCGGCATCACCGGCGTCCCCGGGGTGGGCAAGTCGACGACGATCGAGGCGCTCGGCATGCACCTGCTGGAGCTGGGCCACAAGGTGGCGGTGCTCGCCGTCGACCCCAGTTCGACGCGCACGCGGGGCTCGATACTGGGCGACAAGACCCGAATGGGCCGGCTGTCGACGGCCGAGAACGCCTACATCCGGCCGTCGCCGACGTCGGGCACGCTCGGCGGCGTGGCCAAGGCCACCCGCGAGAGCATCGTGCTCGTCGAGGCGGCCGGGTTCGACGTCGTGCTGGTCGAGACGGTGGGAGTCGGGCAGTCCGAGGTGACGGTCGCGAACATGGTCGACACGTTCACGTTCCTCACCCTGGCCCGCACCGGGGATTCGTTGCAGGGCATCAAGAAGGGTGTCCTCGAACTCGCCGACGTGGTCGTGGTGAACAAGGCCGACGGCAAACACCTCAACGAGGCGAAGAGCGCGGCACGCGAGTTGAAGAACGCGCTGAAGCTGATCTATCCGCACGACGCGCTGTGGATGCCGCCGGTGCTGACCATGAGCGCGATCGAGAACACCGGCGTCGACGAGTTCTGGAAGACCGTGGTACGCCACAACGAGACCCTCACCGCGGCAGGAGAGTTCACCGCCCGCCGCAACCAGCAACAGATCGACTGGACCTGGGCGATGGTCAACGACATCGTGCTGTCACGGCTCGGTGACTCACCGGCCGTGCGCGGGATCCGCGGCGACGTGGAGCAGCAACTGCGGGACGGGTCGCTGACCCCGGCCCTCGCCGCGCAACGGATCGTGGACGCGTTCGACGAGCGTTGAGTGCACCGATCGAGGTCGCATGCGATCTCGATCCGTCCGTGCGACCTCGATCGAGGTCGCGTCAACGGACTGAGGTCGCATGCGACGTCAATCCCGGCGGCGGCGCGGACATCTGGTGCGGCCCGGCGCCCCCGGGGTTAGAGCATCAGGCCAACAGCGGTGCCAGCGTCTCGCCGAGTAGCGAGACCCGCCCCGGCACATGGCCGTTGGCGGGAGCGTTCACCGTGACACCGTCGACACCGGTCGCGAGCAGCTCGGCGTAGCGGGCGGCCACCTCGTCGGGATCCCCGACGATCGTCGATCCGCGGCGAACCTCGGCCGCCGGTGTGCGCTCCAGGTACGCCTCCAGCTCGGCGGTCGCCTCGGCGGCGGTCGGCGCCACGCACGCCGACGTCTGCACGGTCACGGTGATCTCCGAGCGGTCCCGGCCGAGTCGTTCGCAGTGTTCGGCGAGTGCGTCGAGTTTGCGGGGGATGTCGGCGGGTGTGCACAGCAGGTTCGATTCGTCGGCGTACTGCGCGACCATCCGCAACGTCTTGCGCTCGCCGCCGCCGCCGATCATCACCGGGATCTTCGACAGCGGCGCAGGCACATTGAGAGCGTTGGTGACCCGATAGCGGTCACCGTCGAGGCTGGGTGCCTCGCCGGCGAGCATGCCGAGGATGATCTGCAGCGCCTCCTCGAGGCGCTCGAACCGGTCGGTGAACGTCCCGAACTCATACCCGAGCGAATCATGTTCCAGCTCATACCATCCCGCCCCGATGCCGAGCTGGGACCGACCACCCGACACCACGTCGAGCGCCGTGACCGTCTTCGCGAGCAGCGTCGGGTTGCGGTAGGTGTTGCCGGTGACGAGCGACGACAGACGGACCTTCGAGGTGTGCTGGGCGAGTGCCGCGAGCAGGGTGTAGCACTCGATCATCGGGTCGTCGGGCTCACCGAGCATCGGCAACTGATAGAAGTGATCCATCACGAAGACGGTGTCGAAACCGGAGTTCTCGGCCTCTTGCGCCTGCGCGACCACGGTGGGGAACAACTGGTCGGCGGCGACGCCGGGGTAGGTGAAGTTCGGGATCTGGTAACCGAGTCGAGTCACCCGTTCAGAGTAGTCCGGTGGACTCCTCCGGCGCGGTGCCGACGATTTCGGGTGCGCGACTGCGTGCGAACGCGCCGATCGTCTCGATCAATTCGTCGAATACGGCGTCGACGTCGGTGGAGGTCGCGATGCGGGCGTTGGGTCCGGGCGCGGTCATCGCGCGTTCGTCGGCCACGGTCATGCCCCGCGTCAGCGTCCCGGCGAGTTCGACGTCGACGCGCGCCGGGCGGGTCTCGACCGTGTCGGGGGCCAGCGCGACCAGTGCGGCGAACGGGTCGTGCAGGTGGGCGATGTAACCCTCGTCGTGATCGTCGTGGAACTCGAAATAGAACCGCAGCGCGTCGACGAGATGCCGGATGATCTCGTTGTCGGCGACCGAACGGAGTCCGCGTTCGTCGGTCGGGTCCGGGCACTCGACGGGTGTGCTGCCGGCCGCGGCGGCGAGTCGGACCACGTGATCGGGTGTCAGGACGACCGACTCGGTGAGGTCGAGCGCGCAGACGATCGGTTCCGGGGCGCCCGCGGTGCCGAAGGCGGTGAACACCTCGGCCGCTGCTTCCGGGTCGACGGCCACATTCCACTCCGAGGTGGGCGTCGTGTTGCCGTGGGTGTGGAAGGCGCCGCCCATGATGACCAGGCGCCGCAGGCGCGCCGGCAGGTCCGGGTCGCGTCGGATCGCGGTCGCCAGGGACGTGAGGGGGCCGGTCACCAGGCCGACGAGTTCGCCGGAGTGCGCCTGCGACGCCTCGATCCAGGCGTCGGCGGCGTCGAGATGGCTCGGCGTCGTGGTCGGGGCCGGCAGTTCGGCGTGTCCGACGCCCAGCGGACCGTGGGTGTCCTCGGTGGTCATCAGCGCGGCGACGAGGGGAGTGGCCGGGCCGGTGTGGACGGGCACCTCGGAGCGTCCGCACAGCTCCAGCCACGAGAGATTGTTGGCCGTCACGACATCGACGGGCACATTGCCGGCCGTGGAGGCCACTCCGACGAGGTCGACATCGGTGCGCGCGAGCAGATAGATCAGCGCGAGTGAGTCGTCGATGCCGGTGTCGCAGTCGAAGAACAGGCGCTGGGTCACCGCACAATTGTGCCGGGTCCGCTGCGAACGCGGGTCCACCACCCCGTCGGGACCCTAGGCTCACGGCAGCCGGGGCGGACCGTCGTCGGCCCGATGAGCCCCGGAGGAACCGATGGCCCCGACACGACACACGCTGGCCGCCCTGGGTGCCGGTGCGGTCCTCCTGGTGAGCGCGTGCGGCGCGAACAGCGCCGAGCCCGAGGCTTCCTCGACGAGTGGTTCGGCCGGCGCTAGCGGTACGCCGTCGGCTCCCGTCGTCACACCGGTGGTCGGGTCGGTGATGTTCGCGCCGACACCGTTCGCCGGTTCCGACGGCGACAACCACCTCGTCTATGAGATCTCGCTGACCAACTACGGGCGCACACCGGTGACGGTCGCCGGAGTCGAGGTGCTCGACGCCACCACCGACCGCGAACCGCTGCTCACACTCGACGACAACGGGGTCCGCGACCGGCTCAAGCCCACCGGCGCCCCGTCGGTGCCGCCCGGTCCGGGCGCACCCGAGGGGTACTCCGACGTGCTGGCGCCGGGACAGAACGGCGTCCTCTTCCTCCACGTGACCTTCTCCGGGAATGCGCCGAAGCAGCTGATCCACGAGATCTCCGTGCGTGCCGACGCGGCGCGACCGGGTATGCGGGATGTCGACGAACGCCTCGCGCCCGTCACGGTGGGCGATTCAACCGTCCCGGTCCTGGGACCACCCCTGCTCGGTGAGCACTACATCGCCGCCGACGCGTGCTGCGACGCCGTCCGGCACACACGCGCGCTTCTCCCACTGAACGGATCACCGGTCCTCGCCCAGCGGTACGCGGTGGACTGGGAGCAGGCCGGTGCCGATGGTCGGATCTTCGTCGGCGACGCGAAGAATCCGGCGAGCTACCGGATCTTCGGCGATGACGCGCTCGCCGTCGCCGACGGCACGGTGGTCGCCAGCCGCAACGACCTGCCGGAGCAGACACCGGGGACGTTCCCGCCGGATCTCGCCATCGGCGACGCCGACGGCAACAACCTCGTCCTCGACATCGGCGACGGCTTCTACGTGAACTATGCGCACATGCAACCCGGGTCGGTCCGCTTCGCCCCTGGCGACCGGGTGCGCCGGGGTGAGGTCATCGGCAAGGTCGGCAACACCGGGAACTCGGTGGCGCCGCACCTGCACGTCCACGTCATGAACGGGCCGGAGTTCCTCGGCTCGCAGGGTGTGCCCAGCGTGACCGAGGAGTTCACGATCACCGGCCGGGTGGTCGACAATGCGGCGTTCGACGCCTCGGAGGCCACCGGGGTGCCGTTGCGGCTCGCCCCCGGCGTGACGGAGAGCACACACGAGAAGCAGATGATCCTCGATCAGAACATCGTCACGTTCACCGCAGGCTGACAACGGTTTCCGGCGTCACCACCTCCCAACCGGCACCCAACACGGGGTCGGTCACGACTGGACAACGATCTCATCATCCGTACGGTCGGACCCATGTCGATTCAGGACTCTGCCTTCGAATGGACGGAAACGAACCGCGAATGGCTGATCGAGAATCCCGCTCGCATCGTCGCCTACGTGGCCGTGGCGTTGATCGTCCGCTTCGTGATCCACCGTGCCATCGACCGCGCCACCCGGCCACGGACCGCCGGCGGGGAGCCGGGCCGCGGCTCCGCTCTCATGCGCGGACTGCGGTCGAAGTCGGCCTCCACCGAGCGCAACGCCCAGATCGCCGCACGCCGTGCACAGCGGGCCGCGACGATCGGGTCGGTGCTCAAGTCGACGGTGTCGATCGTGCTGCTCGTCTGGGTGGTGCTGTCGGTCCTGAGCGTCCTCGGCGTCAACATCGCGCCGTTCATCGCCTCGGCCGGCATCGTCGGCCTCGCCATCGGTTTCGGTGCGCAGAACCTGGTGCGCGACTTCGTGACCGGCGTCTTCATGCTGCTCGAGGACCAGTACGGCGTGGGTGACATCGTCGATCTCGGCGAGGCCGTGGGCGAGGTCGAATCGGTGGGGCTGCGCGTCACCACCCTGCGCGACATCGACGGCACTCTCTGGTACGTCCGCAACGGCGAGATCGCCCGCGTGGGCAACATGAGCCAGGAGTTCGCGGTCGCGCGCGTCGACGTCCCGGTGGCGCCCGGCGCCGACATCGACAAGGCGCAGCAGGTGGCCGACGAGGCGGCCCGCACCGCGGTGGAGGAGGACTCGACCGACATCCTCGGCCAGATCGAGATGCTCGGCGTCCAGGAGGTGTCGTCGGATCAGGTCGTCCTGCGTCTGACGGTGAAGACCAAACCGAACGGCCAGTGGGCGGTGCAGCGGCGACTGCGTCGGGCGATCCTGCGGGCCTTCGTGGAGAACTCGATCGATCTGCCGTACTCGCGGGCGTGGGCGGCGCTCGCGGATTCGGTCGCACCCTGACGCGGAGATCGCCTGCGGCACAACGAGAAGAACCCCGGCGGTGAGCCGGGGTTCTTCTCGTTGTTCTGGTGTCCGAGGGGGGACTTGAACCCCCACGTCCGTTAATAGGACACTAGCACCTCAAGCTAGCGCGTCTGCCATTCCGCCACTCGGACCTGCGTGCCGCGGTGAGCGTCCGGCGATCTCCCGCCGGTGGTCTCTCGACCCCGTCTCGCTGCAGCGGGATAACCCTAACCGAGGTTGCCCGTGTATCCCAAATCCCGTAGGAGTGAGGGGTGTCTTCACAGTCTGCGACCGACGAAGTGGTCGATCTGGTCAGCCAATTGATCCGTTTCGACACCTCCAACACGGGCGAGCCCGAGACCACCAAGGGCGAGGAGGAGTGCGCCAAGTGGGTGGCCCAGCAGCTCGAGGAGGTGGGTTACACCACGCAGTACGTCGAGTCCGGCCGTCCCGGCCGCGGCAACGTGTTCGCGCGCCTCGCCGGCCCGCCCGACTCCGATCGCGGCGCGCTGCTGATCCACGCCCACCTCGACGTCGTGCCCGCCGAACCGGCCGACTGGAGCGTGCATCCGTTCTCCGGTGCCATCAAGGACGGCTACATCTGGGGCCGCGGCGCGGTCGACATGAAAGACATGGCCGGAATGGCCCTGGCGCTCGCGCGTCAGTTCAAACGAGACGGCACCGTGCCGCCCCGGGAGCTGGTGTTCGCGTTCCTCGCCGACGAGGAGGCCGGCGGGGCGTGGGGCGCGCACTGGCTCGTCGAGAACCGGCCCGACCTGTTCGAGGGCATCACCGAGGCCGTCGGCGAGGTCGGCGGCTTCTCGCTCACCGTCGACCGGCCCGACGGCACGCAGAAACGTCTCTATCTGGTCGAGACGGCCGAGAAGGGGCTCGCGTGGATGCGGCTCACCGCCGAGGCGCGGGCCGGGCACGGATCGTTCCTGCACGACGAGAACGCCGTCACCGAGGTCGCCGAGGCGGTCGCCCGGATCGGTCGGCACACGTTCCCCCTGGTGATGACGGAATCGGTCAGCCAGTTCCTGGCCGAGGTCAGTGCGGAGACGGGCCTGGACCTGAGTCCCGAGGCCCCCGACCTGGAGACGTCGCTGTCCAAGCTGGGCAACCTCGCGCGGATCATCGGCGCGACCCTGCGTGACACCGCCAATCCCACGATGCTCAAGGCCGGCTACAAGGCCAACGTCATCCCGCAGAAGGCCGAGGCGGTCATCGACTGCCGCGTGCTCCCCGGGCGGCAGGCCGCGTTCGAGAAGGAGATCGACGAACTCATCGGCCCCAACGTGCGGCGGGAGTGGATCACCCATCTCGATTCCTACGAGACGACCTTCGACGGTGACCTGGTGGATGCGATGAACGCCGCCGTCCTCGAGCACGATCCGCAGGGAAAGACGGTGCCGTACATGCTCTCCGGCGGCACCGACGCCAAGGCGTTCGCGAAGCTGGGCATCCGGTGCTTCGGGTTCGCGCCGTTGCGGTTGCCGCCCGAACTCGACTTCGCGGCCCTGTTCCACGGCGTCGACGAGCGCGTGCCCGTCGATTCGGTTTTGTTCGGCACCAAGGTCTTCGAGCACTTTCTGCGGCACAGCTGAGCACACCACTACAGTGGGCGGCACGGCCTTCCCGCCGATCCGGGCGCACCGGTTCGGAGGGTGACCGGCACTCTTCCGACGCGCGAAACGTGAGAAAGGTGAACACATGTCGTCATTCGACCCGTACTCCCCGCTGCCGAGCCTTCCCGGTTTCACCCTGACCTCGGAGAGCTTCACCGACGGGGCCGCACTCGCCAACGGGCAGGTGAGCGGGATCATGGGTGCGGGTGGCGAGGACCTCTCCCCGCAGCTGAGCTGGTCCGGCTTCCCCGCCGAGACCAAGAGTTTCGCCGTCACCGTCTATGACCCCGACGCTCCGACCGCCGCCGGGTTCTGGCACTGGGCCGTCGCCGACATCCCCGCCTCGGTCACGAGCCTGCCCGAGGGCGCCGGCGACGACGACGGGTCCGGGCTCCCCGACGGCGCGGTCACCCTCACCAACGACGCTTCGCTACGCCGCTACATCGGTGCCGCGCCGCCTCCCGGACACGGCCCGCACCGCTATTTCGTCGTCGTGCACGCCGTGGACACCGAATCGCTCGGGCTGCCGGAGAACGCGACACCGGCCTACCTGGGTTTCAACCTGTTCTCGCATGCGATCGCGCGGGCGACCCTCGTCGGCACCTACGAACAACCAGCCGAGAACGTCTGAGTTCTCGCACGGCCGATCGCCCGGTGCACCTGCGTACCGGGCGATCGGTGGCCGTCAGGGCCGGTTGCGGGCCGCGCAACCGACCGCGTCGGAGATCGAGGCGAAGCCACCGTCCCGGGCGCGCCGGGCGAGTCCGGCATGGAGTTCGGCGAGCCACACCGGGCCGCCGTAGATGAAGCCGGTGTAGACCTGCAACAGGTCGGCGCCGGCGCAGATCCGCTCCCAGGCCTGGTCGACGGTCTCGATGCCGCCCACGCTGACGAGCGCGACACGTCCGCCGACGCGGTCATAGAGGCGACGCAGCACCGTCAGCGACCGAGCGGCGACCGGCGGCCCGGACAGGCCACCGGCACCGATCTCGTCGACCTCGTGCGACGCGGTGCGCAGACCCTCGCGGCCGATCGTGGTGTTGGTGGCGACGATCCCGGCCAGTCCGAGCTCGACGGCCAGGTCCGCCACGGCGTCGATGTCGTCGTCGACGAGGTCGGGGGCGATCTTCACCAGCACCGGGACGTCCACGGCGGCGAGTACCGCGGCCAGGATGGGCCGCAGGGAGTCGACGGCCTGCAGATCGCGCAGTCCCGGGGTGTTCGGCGAACTCACGTTGACCACGACGAAATCCGCGAGCGGTCCGAGCAGTTCCGCCGAACGCCGGTAGTCGTCGATGGCGTCCTCGACCGGGACGACCTTGGTCTTGCCGATGTTGGCTCCGATGGGGACCGACACCGGCCCCCGTCGTACCTCGGTCAGGTGCTGTGCGGCCACCTCGGCACCGGGATTGTTGAAGCCCATCCGATTGATCAGCGCACGGTCCGCGGGTAGCCGGAACAATCGCGGCGTCGGGTTCCCGGGCTGCCCCTGACCGGTGATCGTGCCGATCTCGGCGAACCCGAAGCCGAGCTGACCCCAGGTGTTCAACGCGCCGGCCGTCTTGTCGAACCCGGCCGCCAGACCGATCGGGGCGGGGAAGTCGACGCCGAACACCCGCGTCCGCAGGATCGGATCATGCCGGGCCAACAGCCTCGCGGTCAGGAACGCCAACGGCGAAAACCGCCCGACGACGCGCAGGACCGAGAACACGATGTGATGGATTCGCTCCGGATCGACGCGGAACATGATCGAGCGCAGCAGGGGATAGCACCACCGGTTGAGCACGGGAAGTACTCGGGTGGTGCTGCGGGACATCAGCATGCGCGGGCGCTCCGTGGGTCGTTGTCGGTCAATCCGGTGGACCGGTCGCCGGTCGGGTCGGCGGTGTCGGGCCCGCGTGAACCTCGCGGCGGCCGGCGCCGTTTGAGCAGCACCTTGCGGGTTCCGTCGGAGTAGAGCCGCACCCGGGACAGCTCCCAACCGCCGAACTCCGCCTCGAGGGCCAACCGCATCGAGGCGGTCACCCGGGTGACGTCAGGGGGAAGACGCAGCAGGATGCACTCGACATCCTCCGAGGTGACCTCCCACCCGTCGGGATAGCGCGAACCGAGGCGCGCAGCAGTACGCGCACTACGAGCGTGCGGACGCCGGTCAGGATTCATTCGGCCCGCCCGTCGTCGGGAACCACCTGGAGTCCGCCGTTCCGCGCCGAGAGCACGTAGACGGTGCCCGATCCGTCGACCACGATGCGGTCGGGCTGTACGACCGAAGCGAACCGCCGGACCTCGGTGGGTTCACCGTCTGCCAGGTCAAATGCCACCACCTCGTTGTCGCCGGTCGTCGAGACCCAGAGCAGGTCCCGGGTGTCGTCGTAGTCTACGGCGTACGGTCCGCCGGCCACCGGGTAGCGAAAGCGCATCACCAGCGGTGATCCGAAGAAGCCGAGGATCTCGCCGTCACGGGTGTTGGCGACCAGCACGCGTCCGAACTCGTCGACGGTCGAGTTGGTGGCCCCGTTGCCCGCACGCAGCGCCGGCCCCAGTTCACCGGATTCGGGGTCGACGGGGGTCACCGACGACTGCGCCCGATCCAGGACGACGACCTGGCCGTCGAGGCCTTCCGCAGACTCGGGCGCGGCCGTCACCGAGTCCACCCGTACGAAGCGATCGACGTCGTGCTTCTTCGCGAAATCGTTGTCGTACACGAGGACTCGTCCATCGGCCGTGCCGACGACGAGCAGCCCGGCCGTGGTCCGGGCGATCGCCGTCGGCTGGTCGGACTCGAGGTCGCCCGTGCGGACCCGTCCGTCGGCATCGACGACGACGAGCGCACCCGGGCCCGCGCCGACGAACCCGCCGTCGTCGCCGGCGGCCAGGGCGGTGAGGCCCGGGACCGCGATCGTCTGCGGCGGGGTCGTCAGCGCCCCGGCGTCGTATCGGAGGATCTGGTTGCCGTCGGCTGACAGGACGGCGACGCTGCCACCCGACGCGGCGAGCGCACGCGCCTCGGCCGGGGCGGGCGCGACGGTGCCCGCGGGAGCCGTCGTCGAATTCGCCGGCGCCTCCGGCGCGGTCGCGGGCACGACGGTCGGTACGTCGGGGGTGCCGTCGTCGGAGCCGCACGCGGTGATCATGCCCACACCGATGACCAGTGCCGCCGTGGCCGCGATCGGACCCCGTAGCCGCGACACGCCCGTGTGGGGCTGGTGACTTGGGCGTGAAGGTCGCGGGAAGAGCATGTCCCCATCTTGCGCGACCGCTTCCGCGCGCCGCTCAGGCGGGTCGGGGCCGTGTCGTCGTGTCGGGTCGGCTGCGGCGGTCCCAAGTAGCATCGGGCGCCGTGACCGACACCATGACGTGGACCCAGTCGATCGTCCTCGGGGCGTTGCAGGGCCTCACCGAGTTCCTGCCGATCTCGTCGTCCGGGCATCTCCGGATCGCCTCCGAACTGATGTTCGGCGAGGACGCCGGGGCCTCCTTCACCGCGGTCACGCAGCTCGGCACCGAGGCCGCGGTCCTCGTCTTCTTCGCCCGCGACATCGTCCGCATCATCACCGCGTGGTTCCGCGGGCTCCGTCATGCCGACGAGCGGAACGTCGACTACCGGATCGGCTGGTACGTGATCTTCGCGACCATCCCGATCGGCCTGATCGGTTTCCTGTTCAAGGACGAGATCCGCACCACCGGACGCAATCTGTGGCTCGTCGCCATCATGCTGATCGTGTTCGCCGGCGTGTTCTGGCTGGCCGAGCGCTACGGGCAGAAGCAGCGGAACCTCGAACAGCTCACCCTGCGGGACGGCCTCGTGATGGGTGGCGCCCAATGTCTGGCGCTGATCCCGGGCGTGTCGCGCTCCGGTGCGACCGCGAGTGCCGGCCTGTTCCTCGGACTCGAACGCGAAGCCGCCTTCCGCTTCTCGTTCCTGCTGGCCATCCCCGCGGTCACCGCATCCGGCCTGTTCAGCCTCCCGGACGCGTTCAACCCGAGCGGGGAGGGCATGGAGGCCAGCGGGCCCCAGCTGCTCGTCGCGACGCTGGTCGCGTTCGTCGTCGGTTATGCCGCGATCGCCTGGCTGCTCAAGTTCGTCAGCGCGCACTCCATGAACTGGTTCGGCGCCTATCGCATCGTGCTGGGCGTCACGCTGATCATCCTGTTGTCGACCGGCGTCGTCTCGGCGACCTGATGCCACGGCCGCGGCGCCGGGCGGTCGCGCCGTGCGGTCCCGCCGGGCCGGTGCCTATGGTTGTGGGATGACCGTGATCCTTCTCCGGCACGGCCGTTCGACGGCGAACACCTCAGGGGTGCTCGCCGGTCGCAGCGCCGGCGTCCACCTCGACGACCGCGGGCGCGCCCAGGCCGATGATCTGGTTCGTCGGCTCGGCGACCATCTCGGGTCCATCCGCGCGGTGGCGCGTTCGCCGCTCGATCGGTGCGCCGAGACCGTCCAGCCATTGCTGGCGGCGCTGGCCGGGGACGGGCAGGCGCCACCCGAGATCGTCGTCGACGATCTCGCCGAGGTCGACTACGGCGGGTGGACCGGGCGTCCGATCTCGGAATTGTTGACCGAACCGCTGTGGAAGGTCGTGCAGCGGCAGCCGTCGGCCGCGATCTTCCCCGACGGGGAGGGACTCGCCGATGTGCAGGCACGGGCCGTACGCGCCATCCGCGAACTGGACCGCGTCCACGGCGGCCCGGACGGTTCGGGGGTGTGGATCGCCTGCTCGCACGGTGACGTGATCAAGTCGATCATCGCCGACGCCATGGGCAGCCACCTCGACGCCTTCCAGCGCATCGTCGTCGAACCGGCGTCGATCAGCGTGATCCGCTACACGCCGTCGCGTCCGTATGTCCATACGGTGAATGCGACCGAGTTGCTGTCCATCCCGAAGCCCCCGCCGCCGGCGCAGGACGGGCAGCGACCGTCCGACGACGCGGTGGTGGGCGGCGACACGGGCGCGGATGTCGCGCCGTCCGCCAACGGTGCCGCGACGATCCCGGCGACATCGGGATAATGAACCAGACGACGAAGGAGGTGTGATGTCTCGAGCGATTCACGTGTTCCGGAGCCCGGACCGCTTCGTGGCGGGCACGATCGGGCAGCCCGGTGACCGCACGTTCTACCTCCAGGCGGTCCACGAGGCCCGCATCATCAGCGTGATGCTGGAGAAGCAGCAGGTCCAGATCCTCGCCGACCGGATCGGTGCCCTGCTCGACGAGATCCACCGACGCTTCGGCACGCCGATCCCGCCGGAGACCGACCGGGTCGGTGACCTGAGTCCGCTGGTGATGCCGGTCGACGCCGAGTTCCGGGTCGGCACCATGGGTCTCGGCTGGGACGCCGAATCCGAGGCGGTGGTGGTCGAGTTGCTCGCCATCACCGAGGGGGAGTTCGACGAGAGCGTGGTCCTCGACGACACCGACGAGGGCCCGGACGCGGTGCGGGTCTTCCTGACGACCGCGGCGGCCCGTGAGTTCGCCGCCCGTTCGTCGAGGGTGATATCCGCGGGACGACAGCCGTGCCCGCTGTGCAGCGAACCGCTCGATCCCGAAGGTCACCTGTGTATCCGGACCAACGGGTACAAACGGGCCGCGGAGTTGAGCAAATCCCTCGACTTCATCGACCCCGATGTCTTCAACAGCCTTGCCGCACAGAATGATCCGGGCCTGGCGGTTGATGACGACCCCTTCGGTCAGGCGGGGGACACCCCGCCGTCCGGTGACCCGGACGACCCCGACGAGCCCGGTGACGCCGGCTCTTCCGCACGTGACTGACGAGCCCGCGGTCGACCACGTCCTCCGCGACGGCGAACTCACCATCCTCGGCCGGATCCCCTCGGCCAGCAACGCGACGCTCGTGTGCGATGCGGTGCTCGACGACCGGACCTCGGTGCGCTGTGTGTACAAACCGGTGCGCGGTGAGGTGCCGCTGTGGGACTTCCCCGACGGCACGCTCGCCGGACGGGAAGTGGCGTCGTATCTGATCTCGGAGGCGCTGGGGTGGGACACGATCCCGACCACGGTGCACCGCGACGGGCCGCTCGGGCCCGGGATGGTGCAGCGCTGGGTCGATACACCCGACAACACCGATCACCCGATCCCGGAGACCGAACCGCGGGTCGACCTGGTCGACCTGTGCCCGGTGGGCGCGGTACCCACCGGCTACCTCGCGGTCCTGCAGGCCTACGACCCGTACGGCGACCCCGTCGTGCTGGTGCACGCCGACGACCCGCGGTTACAGCGCATGTCGGTGCTCGACGTCATCCTCAACAACGCCGACCGCAAGGGCGGTCACGTCCTGGAAGGTCTGGACGGCACCGTCTACGGGATCGACCACGGCATCTGCCTGCACGAGGAGGACAAGCTGCGCACGGTGCTGTGGGGCTGGGCGGGCGAACCGGTACCCGGGCACCTCGTCGCCGATGTCGCCGAACTCGCCGAACGCCTGGCGACCGACGGCTCGGCGCTGCGCGCACAGCTCGCCGAACACATCACGCCCGACGAGATCGAGTCGCTCGCGATCCGCGCGATCGTGGTCGCCGAGAGCGCGACCATGCCGCACCCGCCCGGTCACCGGCCCATCCCGTGGCCGCCGTTCTGAGCGAGTGCGCTCCGTCCCGGACGAGGCCGTGAAGGGCCTGCGCGCGGTGGGCAATACAGTGGACGCATGCAGACGTGGCCCGATCTCGAACTCCCCGCCGTACCGGGCAGTGGACCCGCCCTCCGTCTCTACGACACCGCCGACCGTGCGGTCCGTCCCGTCGCCCCCGGGGCCACCGCGACCATGTACGTGTGCGGCATCACCCCCTACGACGCGACCCACCTGGGGCACGCCGCCACCTATGTGACCTTCGACCAGGTCAACCGGATCCTGCGCGATCAGGGCCACGAGGTCCACTACGTGCAGAACGTCACCGACGTCGACGACCCGCTGTTCGAACGGGCGGACCGGGACGGCGTCGACTGGCGTGATCTCGGGGCGCGGGAGACGCAGCTGTTCCGCGACGACATGACCGCTCTGCGCGTCCTGCCCCCGCGCGATTACATCGGCGCGGTCGAGTCGGTCAACGAGGTCGTCGAGGTCGTCGGCAAGCTGCTGGCCTCCGGGGCCGCCTACACCGTCGACGACGCGCAGTTCCCGGACGTCTATTTCCGCGCCGATGCCACCGAACAGTTCGGCTACGAGTCGGGATACGACCGCGAGACCATGGAACGGTTCTTCGCCGAGCGCGGCGGCGATCCCGATCGTCCCGGTAAGCGCGATCCGCTCGACGCGCTGCTGTGGCGCGCCGAACGTCCGGGTGAGCCGTCGTGGGAGTCGCCGTTCGGTCCGGGCCGGCCGGGCTGGCACATCGAGTGTTCGGCGATCGCGCTGAACCGGCTCGGGATCGAGTTCGACATCCAGGGCGGCGGTAACGATCTCATCTATCCGCACCACGAGTACTCGGCGGCCCACGGGGAGGCCCTCACCGGCTCGCGGCGGTTCGCCCGGCACTACGTGCACACCGGGATGGTCGGGCTCGACGGCGAGAAGATGTCGAAGAGTCGTGGCAATCTCGTGTTCGTGTCGGTCCTGCGTCGCGAGGGCGTGGACCCCGCGGCCATCCGACTCGCACTGCTCGCCGACCACTACCGCGGTGACCGGATGTGGACGGACGCGGTCCTGGACACGGCCGTCGAACGCCTCGGTCGCTGGCGTGCGGCGCTCGGCGCCGGCGCCGGACCCGACGCCGAACCGGTCATCGCGCGGCTCCGCCAGCATCTCGCCGACGATCTCGACACCCCCAAAGCGCTTGCCGCAGTGGACGGTTGGTGCGCGGATGTGCGCAACGGAATCGGTTCGTCGACGACGGCGCCCGCCGAACTCGCGGCCGCGGTCGACGCGCTGCTGGGAATCCCGCTCGTCCCCGACGTCCGATAGGCGTTGTCCCCACGCCCGGATGTCCGCGCGCCGACGTCTGGGTAGAGTGCTGACGTGGCGCGCGTGCAAGAGATCCGACCCGAGACCGACGCCGGGGTGTACACCGTCGTCACCCGGACGTCGACCTACCTGCTGGATTTCACCGAGATGACGCTGCTCCGGGCCCCCGGGGTCGGCGGCACCGAGAACGAGGACTGGACGGTCAGCAGGCTCCGACGCGACTCCGAGGACATCCCGCTGCTCGGGGTGAAGTCCTGTCGCCTGGGGGAGTCCGCGCAATTCTGGGTGCGCGCCGCCGACGATCCCGACGTCCGCACGTGGCGGATCACCACCCCCGTGGTGTCCATCGAGAAGATCGGCTGACGACCCGGATTCCGGCCGGACGCCTGGTTCAGGGTCCGAACGGGCCCTGGCCGCGACGCTTGAGATACCGCTCGAACTCCGCGGCCAGCGCGTCGCCGTCGATCTTCGCCATGACCTCGTCGGTGTCGACCTCGGCGTCCCCGCGCTCTTCGAGCCCGCGCACGTAGTCGGCGATCTCCTCGTCGTCTTCCGTCATCTCGGTGACCGCGCGTTCCCATTCCTCCGCCTGCTCGGGGAGGGTGCCGAGCGGCACCTCGATGTCGAGGACCTCCTCGACCCGGGTCAGCAGCGCCACCGTGGCCTTCGGGTTCGGCGGCGTCGACACGTAGTGGGGGACGGCCGCCCAGAACGAGACGGCCGGCAGACCCGCCTGGACGAAGAGATCCTGGAGCACGCCGGTGATGCCGGTCGGTCCCTCGTAGCGACTCTCCGCGAGGTTGTACCGGGCCGCGGACTCGCTGCTGTAGGCCGCGCCGGTCACCGGCACCGGGCGGGTGTGCGGGGTGTCGGCGAGCAACGCGCCCAGCATCACCGTGGTCTCGACACCGAGCTCTTGCGCGAGGTCGACGATCTCGGCGCAGAACGCCCGCCACCGCATGTTGGGTTCGATGCCGCGGACCAGCACGATGTCGCGGTCGGCGCCCCGCGGGCTGCAGTACGAGATGGACGTCGTCGGCCAGTCGATCCGGCGCGTGACCCCGTCGATCTGATTCACGGTGGGGCGATTGACCTGGAAGTCGTAGTATTCATCGGAGTCGATGTCGGCGAGGGGTCGGGCGTCCCATTCGAGTGCCAGGTGCTCGACAGCGCTGCTGGCGGCGTCCCCGGCGTCGTTCCACCCCTCGAAGGCCGCGAGCAGAATGGGTCTGCGCAGCTGGGGAAGGTTCGACGTCTGCTCAGCGTTCACCGATCCAGCCTACGACCGAACACGCAGAGAGGGCGAACTACGCTGTCAACCATGTCCCCTGACTTCTCCGGAACCGATCCACGCGATTTCGACACGACATTTCTGTCGGCGATGTCGCGTCGGGTACTGATCGGCGACGGGGCGATGGGCACCATGCTGCAGGCCGCGGATCTGACGCTCGACGACTTCCGTGGCCTCGAGGGTTGCAACGAGATCCTCAACGACACCCGGCCCGACGTCCTCGAGGGCATCCACCGTGCGTACTTCGAGGCCGGCGCCGACGCCGTGGAGACCAACACCTTCGGGTGCAACCTCTCGAATCTGGGCGATTACGACATCGCGGACCGGATCCGGGAGCTGTCGTACAAGGGAACGACGATCGCGCGCGACGTCGCCGACGAGATGGGTCCCTCGGCCGACGGCACCGACCGTTTCGTCCTGGGTTCGATCGGGCCGGGCACCAAGCTGCCCAGCCTCGGCCACACCACGTATGCGGACATCCGCGACGCCTACCTGGAATGCGTCATCGGCATGCTCGAGGGCGGTGCCGACGCGATCCTGATCGAGACCTCGCAGGATCTGCTGCAGGTGAAATCGGCGGTGGTGGCCGCCCGCCGTGCGATGGAGCGGGTGGGCCGCAGGATCCCGATCATCTCCCACGTCACGGTCGAGACGACCGGCACGATGCTCCTCGGCTCGGAGATCGGTGCCGCGCTGACAGCGCTGGAGCCGCTCGGTATCGATCTGATCGGCCTGAACTGCGCCACCGGTCCCGCCGAGATGAGCGAGCACCTGCGGTACCTCTCCAAGCACGCGCGCATCCCGGTGTCGGTGATGCCCAATGCCGGTCTGCCGGTCCTCGGTGCCAACGGCGCCGAGTACCCGCTGACGCCCGAGGAACTCGCGCAGGCCATGTCGCAGTTCGTGGGCGAGTTCGGCCTGCAGTTCGTCGGCGGCTGTTGCGGCACGACACCCGAACACATCCGGCAGGTCGCGGACGCGGTGTCCGAGGTGACCCCGGCGACCCGGACCCCGGAACACGAGTCGGAGACGTCGTCGCTGTACTCCGCGGTGCCCTTCGACCAGGACGCCAGCTTCCTGGTGATCGGTGAGCGCACGAACACCAACGGCTCCAAGGCCTTCCGCGAGGCGATGATCGCCGAGGACTACCAGAAGTGCCTCGACATCGCGAAGGACCAGACCCGCGACGGCGCGCACATGCTCGACCTCAACGTCGACTACGTCG
The DNA here is from genome assembly GCF_042668985.1 of Gordonia sp. NPDC057258. Lineage (NCBI taxonomy): Bacteria > Bacillati > Actinomycetota > Actinomycetes > Mycobacteriales > Gordoniaceae > Gordonia > Gordonia sp. NPDC057258. Next base: position 3,580 of record NZ_JBHUXZ010000036.1, on the reverse strand, counting down.
GTCGCGACGGTGCCGCCGACATGACGGCTCTCGCCACCCGGTTCGCCACCTCGTCGACGCTGCCGATCATGCTCGACTCCACCGAGCCGGAGGTCATCCGAGCCGGTCTGGAGTCGCTGGGCGGGCGCTGCGCGGTGAACTCGGTCAACTACGAGGACGGCGACGGACCGGATTCGCGGTTCACCAAGATCATGCAGCTCGTCGTCGAACACGGGGCGGCGGTCGTCGCGCTCACCATCGACGAGGAGGGGCAGGCGCGTACCGCGGACTGGAAGGTCCGGGTGGCCGAGCGGCTGATCGCCGACATCACCGGCAACTGGGGACTCGCCGAAGAAGACATCATCCTCGACACGCTGACCTTCCCGATCTCGACGGGTCAGGAAGAAGTCCGACGCGACGGCATCGAGACCATCGAGGCCATCCGCCGGCTGCACGAGGCCCACCCCGACGTGCACTTCACGCTGGGCATCTCGAACATCTCCTTCGGGCTCAATCCCGCTGCGCGACAGGTGCTCAACTCGGTCTTCCTGCACGAGTGCGTACAGGCCGGCCTCGACACCGCGATCGTGCACGCGTCGAAGATCCTGCCGATGGCCCGGATCCCGGAGGAGCACCGCGAGGTCGCCCTCGACCTCGTCTACGACCGTCGACGTGAGGGTTACGACCCGCTGCAGAAGCTCATGGAGCTGTTCGAGGGTGTCTCGGCCGCCTCGGCGCGTGAGTCGCGGGCCCAGGAACTGGCGAAGCTGCCGCTGTTCGAGCGCCTGGAGCGCCGGATCGTCGACGGTGAGCGCAACGGTCTGACCGACGACCTCGACGAGGCGATGACCCAGGTCCCGCCGCTGACGATCATCAACGACACGCTGCTGGCCGGGATGAAGACCGTCGGCGAACTCTTCGGTTCGGGCCAGATGCAGTTGCCGTTCGTGCTGCAGTCCGCCGAGGTGATGAAGACCGCGGTGGCGCATCTCGAGCCGCACATGGAGGCCACCGGCGAGGACGGCAAGGGACGCATCGTCCTCGCCACCGTCAAGGGCGACGTGCACGACATCGGCAAGAACCTCGTCGACATCATCCTGTCCAACAACGGCTACGAGGTCGTCAACATCGGCATCAAACAGCCGATCGCGACCATCCTCGACGTCGCCGCGGACAAGCGGGCGGACGTCATCGGGATGTCCGGGCTGCTGGTCAAGTCGACCGTGGTGATGAAGGAGAACCTCGAGGAGATCAACTCCCGTGGGCTCGCCGACGAGTACCCGGTGCTGCTGGGCGGCGCCGCACTCACCCGCTCCTACGTCGAGAACGATCTCTCCGAGACCTACGAGGGCGACGTGCACTATGCGCGCGACGCTTTCGAGGGTCTGCGCCTGATGGACGACATCATGGCGACCAAGCGTGGCGGGGGACCCGACCCGGACAGCGACGAGGCGAAGGCCGCGGCGGAGAAGGCCGCCGAACGCAAGGCCCGCCATGAGCGATCGAAGCGCATCGCGGCCAAGCGCAAGGCCGCCGAGGAACCCGTCGAGGTGCCGGCCCGCTCGGATGTGGCCGCCGACAACGAGATCCCGACCCCGCCGTTCTGGGGGTCGCGGATCGTCAAGGGCGTCCCGATCGCGGACTACATGCAGCTCCTCGACGAGCGCGCGCTGTTCCTGGGTCAGTGGGGTCTTCGGGGCGCCCGCGGTGGTGACGGGCCGTCGTATGAGGACCTCGTCGAGACCGAGGGCCGTCCGCGACTGCGGTACTGGATCGATCGCCTGTCGACCGAGAACATCCTGCAGCACGCCGCGGTGGTCTACGGGTACTACCCGGCGGTCAGCGACGGCGACACCGTCCACGTGCTCACCGAGCCGGAACCCGATGCGCCGGTGCGGTTCAGCTTCACGTTCCCGCGTCAGCAGCGGTCGCGGTTCCTGTGCATCGCGGACTTCATCCGGTCCCGCGCCGACGCGAAGGCGGCCGGCAAGGTCGACGTGCTGCCGTTCCAGCTCGTCACCATGGGACAGCCGATCGCCGACTTCGCCAACAAGCTGTTCGCCGACAACGCCTACCGCGACTACCTCGAGGTGCACGGCATCGGCGTGCAGCTGACCGAGGCGCTCGCCGAATACTGGCACCAGCGGGTGCGCAGCGAACTCGCGTTCGGCGACCGCACGATGGCCAGCGAGGACCCGGAGAACGCCCAGGGCTTCTTCGACCTCGAATACCGCGGCGCGCGTTTCTCGTTCGGTTACGGCGCCTGCCCCGACCTCGAGGACCGGGCGAAGATGATGGAGTTGCTCGAGCCAGGGCGCATCGGCGTCGAACTGTCCGAGGAGTTGCAGTTGCATCCCGAGCAGTCGACCGACGCGTTCGTGTTGCACCATCCGGAGGCGAAGTACTTCAACACCTGACGTACTTCGCCACCGGATCGAGGGACGGGGGACAGGCGATGACGGTTCTGGAGCGGTCCGAGGGGCCGGTGCGGATCATCGGGATCGACCGGCCGGATCGGCGCAACGCCGTCGACCGGGCGACGGCCGATGCGCTGGCGGATGCCTTCCGGCGGTTCGACGCCGACGACTCGGTGTCGGTCGCGGTGCTCTACGGCGAAGGCGGGACCTTTTGCGCCGGAGCCGATCTCAAGGCCATCTCGGACGGTGACCCGAATCGGGTGGCACCCGACGGTGACGGTCCGATGGGCCCGACGCGGATGACGTTGTCCAAGCCGGTCATCGCGGCGATCTCCGGGCACGCCGTGGCCGGCGGACTGGAGCTGGCGCTGTGGGCGGACCTGCATGTGGTCGACGACGACGCCGTCTTCGGGGTGTTCTGCCGGCGCTGGGGCGTCCCGCTGATCGACGGTGGGACCGTTCGACTTCCGCGCCTGATCGGTGAGAGCCGGGCCATGGATCTCGTGCTGACCGGCCGGGCGGTACCCGCCAGTGAGGCCCTGTCGATCGGGCTCGCCAATCGCGTCGTGCCGTCCGGGACCGCGCTACCGGCCGCGATCGCGCTGGCCGCCGAGATCGCCGCGTTCCCGCAGACGTGCATGCGCGAGGACCGGATGTCGGTCCTCGAACAGGACGGCCTGGACACGGACGCGGCCATCGCCAACGAACTCCGACACGGCATGGTCTCGCTCGCCACCGACACCCTGGCCGGCGCAAGCAGATTCGCCGGTGGGGCGGGTCGGCACGGGGAGGGCGTGGGCTGTTAGGCGAACCGACGAATGCGGAACGTCTCGACGCGCCAAGCTACTCACCAGCCCTGCTCCCGGATCCGAAAGAACGCCCTGCCCCTGCTCCCTGAGGAGCGCCCGGAGCTTGCGGAGGGCGACCAACCCCGCTCCCTGAGCCTGGATCCGTGGATGGGTGCGGGGTGTCGATGACAAGAAAATGCCCTCTGAGCTGGAATGATTGGTGGTGTTGAGACAACAAAACATTCCAGCTCAGAAGGCATTTTCAGTGAAAGTATCGCACACGTTCTCCGCCGAGTCCGCGGTCTTCGACGACGACAACCTGGTGTCGCACGCCGGGCTGGTACCGGTCATGGCGGTGGCTGAGTCGACCGGGTTGGCGTCCCTGCTGGGCGAACG
>NZ_JBHUXZ010000035.1:0-51096 GCF_042668985.1 Gordonia sp. NPDC057258 | reverse complement strand
ACTAGCCCTGGCCTACCCCGACCGCATCGAACCCCACCTCAACTAGACCCAACCAGCAACCACAGGAAACCCAGGAGTCACGTTCTTACACAGACGTCTTGACAAGCTCCGCGAGCATCTGCGTCCAGGCGATCAACTCGCAGGCGAGCATCACGATCGCGCACCAGATCCGGTTCTGATCGAAGCCGTGCAGCGGGAGATTCGTCAGGCCACAGTCTTTGGCGGTACGGACCCGGTCCTCACATCGAGCCCGCCGCCGGTGACACAGCTCCAGATCAGCGAGTTGGCCACGGACGGTGTTGGTGGCGAACGCGGTCAGCCGCAACCCATCACGGTCGGTGAACCGCAATTGTGCACCCGGGTGCGGCCTCTCCTTCCGGACGATCACACGCATCCCCTGCGGCCAGCCCGATAGGTCGATCAACCCGGTCAACTCGGCCACCCACGCCCCGTCGCGTTGCACGCCGTCGGCATCGTAGGCCGGGGTCCACGCCTCGGGACTGATCCGGTCGGTTGCGGCCGCGATGGTCTCGGTCAGCCCGAATCCCACTGAATAGGCCAGGCGCCGGCGGGTGAGATAGCCGAGGAACTCGTGGGTGCCGCCGGCCGAGTCGGTGCGTACCAGCACCGACTTGCCGACCCGATACCCCTGCACCGTCGGTAGCTGCTCGAGTGCGGCGGCGGTGACCGTGATGTGGTCGGCGGCGGTGTTGGCGCCGGCGTTGCCGGGCCGCAATTGGATGGCCAGGGGTTCGCCAGTGCCCTGGCTACCGTGATCGACAAACGCACACAGCGGGTGGAAACCGAACCCGCGCTTGTAGGTTGGTGCCGCATCCTGTTTCTCCGAGTGCGCGGTCACCAAGGTTGCGTCGAGATCGACGATCAGGGGATCGCCAGTATCGGCGTCGTGATCGGGGGCGGACGTGGCGGCTGCTGACCAGCACTCTGCCCGGGCAGCAGCGCGGGCGGAGTTGATGGCCGTCAATGCCGCTGGGGCGTCGGCGGCCAACGCCGAGATCAGTCGTGACACCGTGGGGTCAGAGGCGACCTGACCGAATACGGCGGGGTCGGCGCGCAGTTGGTTGATGTCGGCCAGACAATCACCGCCGATCGCGACTGCCACGGCCAGATCCGTGATGATCTTGCCTGGATCGTGGGTCGCCAGGGGTTTACGCCACGGTGTCAACGCGTCCGATAAATCGGTGGTCAGGCCCGTTTTCTCGGCTGTCCGCAGCAACACCGTGGCGCCGGCTTGCGACACTACCCCGGTTCCGGTGCCATCTGCAGACAGCACGGGATAGGGCGACGTAGACTTACTCACCTGAATGGTGCTCCTCGATCTGGTCCGATTGATGACTTCGCAATCTCAATCATCCCAGGTCAGGGCACCATTCTTCATTCACGACACGGAATCAGCGTGAAAGCACGAGGCTAGCTCCCGCACGGCCGCGGACAGCTCATCGCGTGACGATGCCCTTGCCAGAGTGGTGCCTTGTTCTTCGTCCACCGATCCGGGGGCTACAGGTCGTGGCGCTGCTGCGGATCGGTCGTCGGCGGACACGCCAGCCATGAGCGCTGGGGTGTTCGTTGGATTGTGACGATCGGCGAGCGCGGTGGCCGCGGCCCCGCCGGCTACACAGAGAACCACCGCGGCCACGAGCGATCCACTCAGCCCGGCAACGGCCGTCGACCTGGCTGATGCGCCCGAGACCTTCTCGTCGTCGAGCACGTCGAGAAAAGCAGATCGAACTTGCTGACTGCCTTGGCAATCGAGACCGGACGCCCGCTCCCATGGAGCAGTAGGCGCTGCGGCCCTGGGTTCCTGCCGAGATCGACCGTGCGCGGTGTGCGCGGTGGCCCGAAACCCCTATGATCGAACCGGGCTGCGCGCGGCCATACATCATGCGAGCGAGACGTGTATGGACGGCCATCGCGAGGTAGATATGAAGATGAAGACGTCCCGGGCGCACCCCCCGACCGAGCGTGCGACGCGCGCGGGGGAACAGAGGTAGCGGGCCGGATGGACCTGACCACAGCTTCGGGGGAGGGAGGCATCCGATGTCGCCCCGCCGCACGCGCGACACCCGAAGGCTGCGGCCCCGTGGCTCCGAGGGTGAAGGCCGCCGAGGCACCGCGAGGGGACGTGTGCATACCAATGGGGAGCGGGCTGGGGTCAGCTTTGCGATGCCGTGCCAAGGAAGGTCCTTCAGTCCAAGAGTCGTCCCGGATGGAACAGATCGATATCAAACGAGCCACGAACAGGTTACTACTACGTGGGTTAGTTTCTCTCCGCGCGGGCGCGCCGAACCGGCGCCCCTCACGGTTCCATCAGCGTTTTAAGTTGACCAGTGGGTCAGGGCTATGCGCTGGGGCGGAAACAGTTCGCAACGATGACAGCGCCCGACTAAAGCGTTTGCACGAGCGACCCCGCTAGGCGCGGTAGAAGCCCCACGTTGCCGGAGGCCTTGAACTACGTCGATGGTAGTAGTGCCACAGTGGTAGTAGTGCCACAACGGTGCAGCGCCCCTGAGCACAACCATGGACCAACCGAAGGACGGCTGTCTACCGGTTACGGCCTCGAATAGCACTTCATTCTTTGGAGCCGATCGCCGCTGTCCTCCGTGATCTGGGCCGTGCAGACCGGGACGACGGTCAGAGGCCGAATGCGCCGCCGCTGACGAGGATGACGATTCCGAGAACGATCAGCACGAGCGGGAACAGGATGTGTTCCCACCGTTCCAAGATCTCGGCGATGGCCTTGCGGGTGGTGAGGAACTTCGCGGTGAACACCAGCACGGCGACCAAGAGCAGGAACACGACCGAGTAGGCGACGATCGCCGCTGTACCCACGGTCGCGAAGACCGGGACGTAGACGCCGATGTTGTCGCCGCCGTTGGCGAAGGTCACCGCCGCCACCGTCCAGACCGCGACCTTCTTGCCCTCGAACCGTTCATCGTCGTCGCCGTTGTTGCGCCATGCTCTCCAGGCGGCGAGCAGACCGAGCAGCAGAGGAATGAGCCCGAAGTAGGCGATGGCTTCTTCGGGCAGCAGCGCCGTGACTCCCAGCGCTACGAGGACCGACGCGGCGAGGATCGCTCCGAAACCGAGATATTGTCCGGTCGCGATGGCGGCCGTTGTTCCGCGGGTTCCCGCGCCGCGGGCGAAGAACAGCGAAAGCACGATGATGTCGTCGATGTTGGTCACCAGGAAGAGTCCGATGGCCTGCAGGATCGAGGTAACCATTCCGGCGGATGCCCTTTCTCTGGGAGTACACTGCTGCTCGGCTGACACGCAGTTGTGTCGCGTGCCGTAGCCGCTGTCATGGGAGTGGCTATTTCAGTTTCGATCACGCGCCGGTGATGTCGGCGCGGGCGCAGGAGTGTGGTTGGGGAGTTTGGCGGCGATGGCCGCGGCCAGTAGTGCGCTGATGGCGGCGCTGGCAAGGAACACTGCGGACATGGCGTGGCTGTAGGCGTGGGCGCTGGACGCGGCCAGATCGGCGCCCGCTGGGCCGGGAATCTGGGTCGCGGCAAGTTGCGCTCCGGCGATGTTGTCACGCGCCGCGCTGACCACTGGTTCGGGCAGGCCGCTCAGGTGGGGGTCGAGGTCGCGGGTGTAAACGACGGTGAGCAGGGTGCCCAGGATCGCGACGCTGAACGCGGCACCGACCTGTCGAATGGCCATCAGCAACCCAGCTCCTGCGGCGCTGCGATGCTCGGGCAGGCTCGCCATGACCGCGTCGACAGCCGGCGCCAACGCCAGCCCGGCTCCCAGGCCCACGGTCGCCAGGCACACCGCGACGAAGCCGTAGCCGGAGTCGACGGTGATGCGGGATGCGAGCACGAATCCGGCCGCGGCGATCACCATGCCGGTGGCGATCGGGATTTTGGCGCCGAGTCGGGTCACGATCTTGTCCACAGCGGCTGCGGCGACGATGATCGCCAGCACCAGAGGCACCAAGCGCAGGCCGGTGCCGAAGGCGTCGTGGTAGCGCAGTATCTGCAGGTATTGCGGCAGCACGAACAGCACGCCGACCAGGGTGAAGGTGCCCGCGGTTGCGGCCAGGGTGGGCCAGGTGAAGGCCGGATTGGTGAACAGTGCCAGATCGACCAATGGGTCGCGGGCACGGCTTTCCCACACCAGAAATCCCGCGATCAGCCACACACCGGCCGCCAGAGCCGCGAGCACGACGGGATCGGTCCACCCGTACGCGGGAGCCTGGATGATGCCGAATACCAGCGCCGCCGTACCGGGCACGGCGGTGAGGATCCCGAGCCAGTCCAACGCCGGTGCATGCGGGTCGACCGATTCGGGCAACAGCACCACACAGGCAACCAGGGCGGCGACACCGACCGGGACGTTGATCAGAAACACCGAGCCCCACCAGAAATGCTGCAGCAGCCAGCCACCGACGATCGGCCCCAGCGGCAACCCGACACCCAGTGCACCGACCCACACCGCGATCGCGCGGCGACGCTGGTCGGGGCCGAACAGGGTCGGCAGGATCCCCAGCGACAGCGGCACGATGATCGCGGCCCCGATGCCCATGACCGCGCGGGCGGCGATCAGCGAGCCGGTGGACCCGCTGAAAGCGGCCCAGGCCGAGGCGGCGACGAAGGCGACCAAACCTATCAGCAGCAGCCGTTTGCGACCGTAGCGGTCACCGAAGCCGCCGGCGGGCAGCATGAGCGCGGCGAAGACCAGGGTGTAGGCGTTGACGATCCACTGCAACTGGGTGGTGCTCGCGCCGAGGTCTTGGGCCAGGGTGGGCAGGGCGACGTTGAGAACCATCAGGTCCAGCCCGACGGTGAGCAGGGCGACGACCAGCGCCGCCAGCCCTGCCCACCGACGTGACGGGCCCGGCTCAGTCCCGGTCGTCGGCGTGGTGTTCGGGTGAGAGTGGTTCTCGCTCATCGGAGTTTCCGATCAGAGTGGCGATGATGAGGGCGGTCGCGCCGAGCACGATGAAGGTGTCGGCGAGGTTGAAGGTGGGCCACCAGCCGGTGTGCAGGTAGTCGGTGACCACACCGTCGGGGGCCCGGTCGATGACGTTGGCGGCGGCACCGCCCAGGATCGCGGCGAGCGCGACGCGGGTGAGCAGGTTCGCGCGCGGCGCGACCACCCATCCGCCGACCGCGACCGCGGTGGTGATCACCGTGGTGAGCGTGAGCATCACCCAGCTCGGTGCGTCGGCGGCGATCGAGAACGCCGCTCCCGGGTTGAACGCCAACTTAAGGTCCACCGGACCCGCCTCGATCGGGGCCCCGGCCAGCGTGGTCTGCGCCCACGCTTTGAGCGTGAGGTCGATACCGGCCAGCGCGGCCGCGGCAGCGACCCACCGCAGTCGCCGCCCCCACCGCGACACGGTGGGAGCAGACGACGCGGTGGCGGTCACGCGGGCGCTCCGGCCAGTACCGGTGCGGGCTTTGCCGCCGAATCGGTCAGCGAGGCCAGGGGTTTGGTGCGTCCGGCGCGGACACCGTTGGCGATGACGACGATCTCGGCGAGTTCGTGCACCAGCACCACCGCCGCCAACCCGAGAATCCCGAACAGCGCGAGCGGGATCAAGATCGTGATCAACCCCAACGACAAACCGACGTTTTGCAACATGATCCGGCGAGCCCGACGAGCGTGCTCGAGAGCCCGCGGCAGGTGCCGCAGGTCCTCACCCATCAACGCCACATCCGCGGTTTCGATAGCGACATCGGTGCCCATCGCGCCCATCGCCACACCGAGGTCGGCGGTTGCCAGTGCGGGGGCGTCGTTGACGCCGTCGCCGACCATCGCGGTGAACCGGTCGCTGCGCAGTTCGCCCACGATGTGGGCCTTGTCCTCCGGGCGCAGATCCGCGTGCACGTCCTCGATCCCCGCCTCAGCGGCCAGAGCGGCGGCGGTGCGGGCGTTGTCACCGGTGAGCATCGAGACCCGGATTCCCAGCGCGTGCAATCGGTCGATGACCTCGTGTGCCTCGGGCCGCAGTTCGTCGCGCACAGCGATCGCACCGATCACCTGGCCGTCGAGCTCGATCAGCACCGCGGTCGCCCCCGCGTGCTGCATCCGTTCCACATCGGCGGCCAGAACACCCGGTTCGATCCAGCCCGGACGGCCCAGCCGCGCCCGGCGTCCGTCGACGCGGCCGGTCAACCCGGCACCGGTGACCGCCTCGACGTCGGTGGCGGGAGTGACGGTGTCGACGGCGGCGAGGATGGCGCGGGCGAGGGGATGTTCACTGCGCGATTCCAGCGCGGCCGCGACCGCCAGCACCCGGTCCCCGTGCACACCGCCGGTGGCGGCGATCTCGACGACGGCAGGCTTGTTCGCCGTCAGCGTGCCGGTCTTGTCCAGCGCGACCTCGCGCACCCGGCCCATCGCCTCGAGTGCGGCACCGCCCTTGACCAGCACACCCAGCTTGCTCGCCGCACCGATCGCGGCGACCACGGTCACCGGCACCGAGATCGCCAGCGCGCACGGTGAGGCGGCGACCAGCACCACCAGCGCACGTTCGATCCAGGTGACCGGATCCCCGAAGAGCGCGCCAATCACCGCGATGGCTGTGGCGGCGATCATGATGCCGGGCACCAGCGGTTTGGCGATCTTGTCGGCCAAGCGTTGAGCGTCGCCCTTGCGGGCCTGCTCGGCCTCCACGATCCGCACGATCCGTGCCAGGGAGTTGTCCTCGGCGGTCGTGGTGACCTCGACGGTCAGCACACCGGTGCCGTTGATCGCCCCGGCGAACACCTCCGCGCCCGGCCCGGCTTCTACCGGTACCGATTCGCCGGTGATCGCCGAAACATCCAGCGCGCTACGCCCGTCGACGATCACCCCGTCGGTCGCGACCCGCTCACCGGGGCGCACCAGCATCCGATCCCCGACGCGCAGCTCGGCAGGGGCGATGACGGTTTCGGTGCCGTCGCGTAGCACGGTGGCCCGGTCCGGTACCAGGTTCAACAGGGCGCGCAGCCCGCGGCGGGTGCGCGCGACCGCGTACTCCTCGAGGCCCTCGCTGATGGAGAACAGGAACGCCAGCATGGCGGCTTCGCCGACCTCGCCGAGGATCACCGCGCCGATCGCGGCGATCGTCATCAGCGTGCCGACACCGATCTTGCCCTTGGCCAGCCGTTTGAGCGTGGAGGGGACGAAGGTGTATGCACCGACGAGCAGTGCGGCGATCTCCAACCCCAACTCGACGGCGCGTGGGCCGCCGGTCCAGCCGACGATCAGTGCCGCGACCAGCAGCACTCCGGCGACCGCGGCGGCGCGCAGTTCACTGACTTCCCAGAGCTTTTCGGGTTCGCGTTCCTCGGCCTCGCCGTCACCGGCGGGTTCGTCGTGGCCGCAGCCGCATGCGTCGCTCATGCTCGTACCTCCGCGCTCTCCGTCTCGGTGGTGGAGTCGGTGCCGTAGTTCGGGCACAACGCCACCGCATTGCCTGTCGCCGCGAGCAAGGTCTCTGCCGAGGCGAGTAGGTCCATCAACTCCGGGCGGGCCAGGCTGTAGAACACCTGCCGCCCTTGCGGGCGGCCCACGACCAGCCCGCAGTCGCGCAGGCACGCTACGTGCGCCGATACCGTTGACTGAGCCAGTCCGAGCCCGGCCATCAGGTCCAAGACCCGCGCTTCCCCGCACGCCAGCCGGTGCACGATCGCCAACCGTGTCGCATCGGAGAGGCTGTGGAACAGGGCCACCGCCGGATCCAACCCCTGCGTCTCGACGAGGCAACCCCCGCCATCATTAATCGCCATAAAGCGATGATAGCGGCGAAAGCTATTGATATCGAGTGAGAGTGTGATTAATCTCGTTTCAACGATTACATCGTGATATGGCGATCAATTCGTGGTCGCTACGGAGGGAGGACGCGTGAACCAGCAGAAGTCCGCCGTCGTCGAGAACTCGCCTCAGCAACCATCGCCGCCGGGCTCGCCCGGAGTGCTATATCGGTGGGGCGTTCTGATGGCCCGGCGCAGACGTGCGGTCCTGGCGGTCTGGGGACTGCTGCTGGTGGTGTGCGCGGTGGCCTACCCGCTGCTCGAGAACCGGCTCGGTGCGATGGATTTCGGTGTCGAGGGCTCGGAGTCCACCGAGGTGGATCGCCTGGTTGCCCGGCACTTCCCGCAGTTCGGTACGGAACAGGCGGTCATCGTGCTGCAGTCTGGCGCGGTCACCGCCACCGACGCCGAGTTCCGTGCAGCGGTGGCTCGCACGATCACCGCCGCCACCGCGGTCGAGGGCGTGGTCGACGTCGTCGGCCCCTACGACGGGCTGCCCGGATCCCAGATCTCGGCCGACGGTCACGTCGCGATCGCGCTCGCCGGCATGGACGGCGACATGGCCGAACGCGCGAAAGTCGCGCGCGACCTGCAAGACGCCATCGCCACCACCGGCGACGATTCCATCGACGTAGGGGTCACCGGGTACTCGGCGGTACAGAACGCGGCCACCGAACTGCAGAACGCCGACCTGGCCCGCGCCGAGGCAATCGGCATCCCGGTCGCGCTGGTCCTGCTCGTCCTCGCCCTCGGCGCCCTGGCCGCAGCGGCGGTCCCGATCGCAGTGGCCATCGCCGGGATGCTGACCGCGGTCGGAGTGTTGTTCACCCTCACTGCTGTGACCGCGTTCGATTCGCTGACCGTGGCCATGGCCACCATGGTGGGCCTCGGCGTCGGTATCGACTACGCGATGTTCATCGTCAGCCGCTTCCGCGAAGAACTCACCCACCACACCGGGCCAGACCATGCCGCGATCAGCGGCGCCGTCGGTCGCTCCCTCGCCACAGCAGGCAAAACGATTCTGGTCTCGGGCTTGGTGGTGATGATCTCGCTGTGCGCGTTGATCATCATCCAGGCACCGATCTTCCGTGGCATCGCCATCGGCGTCGCCACCGCCGTCACCAGTATGCTCACCGTCGCCGTCACCCTGCTACCCGCCCTGCTCGCCGCCTTGGGCCCGGCTGTCAACCGCGGTAGTCTCCCGGCCCGCTGGCGCCCTGCCGACAGCGCCACCGACGCTCCCGGCGTTCTCGGTGGCCGCTGGGCGCGCTGGGCGTATCTCGTCATGCGCCGACCCGTCCTCTTCGGCACCGCGGCCGCAGCGGTGCTGGTCCTCGCCGCGCTGCCGGTATTCGGGATCCGCTACGGCCTCGACATGGGCACCACCGCCCTCGACGACACCCCGACCGGACGCGCCAGCACCGCATTGAACACCAACTTCCCGCCCGGAGCACTCTCCCCGGTCGAGATCATCGCCACCGGCCCCAGCGACACCCCACTCACCGCAGACGCCGAAGCACGGGTCAACCGATTCCTGACCGAGATCGACGGCGACGCCCGCATCGACACCGTCCTGCCCGCCCAGCTCAATGACGGTCGAATGCTCGCGATGGCGATCCCCTCGGTCACCTTCGACTCGATGGCCGCCACCGACCTCGTCCGCGACCTGCGCAACACAGCCGCCGGCGCAGCCGGAGCCGAGATCCGCATCGGCGGCAGCACCGCCGAATTCGTCGATCTCTCCGACGAAATGACCACCAAACTTCCGCTGGTCGTAGCCCTGGTGCTGACCGCCTCGCTGGTCTTCCTCATCGCCGCTTTCCGCAGTATCGCCTTACCCCTCAAGGCCATCGCGATGAACCTGCTCGCCACCGGCGCCGCCCTCGGTATCACCGTCGCGGTGTTCCAGTGGGGTCTGGGCGAGAACGTCCTCGACTTCACCAGCCCCGGATTCGTGCAGGTCTACCTACCCACCGTGGTGTTCGCGCTACTGTTCGGGCTCTCGATGGACTACGAGGTGTTCCTGATTCGTCGCATCCGCGAATACTGGGACGCCAGCGGCGACAACCAGCGCGCCGTCGCGGCCGGGCTCACCCACACCGCACGCCCCATCACCGCGGCCGCCGCGATCATGATCGCCATCTTCGCAAGCTTCCTCACCGCCGACATCCTCGAACTCAAACAACTCGGACTCGCCCTTGCCGTCGCCGTCGCCATCGACGCCGTCCTCATCCGCCTCGTCCTCGTCCCCGCCCTCATGCGCCTGCTCGGCGGCTGGAACTGGTGGCTGCCCGCCCTCAGGTTTCGCCCACCCAACACTCGCGCACCACGGGCCGCCGCTGAGTAGCGCGGCGATCAGACCAGGTTGATTCGTCGCGGACACGGGACCGGCCGCCGGGGCCACACCGCCCTCGGGGGCAACCGTCACGGCCGGTCTGACCTTCGAGTCGAGTCGAAGGTTCAGGGTCGCGGGGTGGTGATGATGCGTATTACCCAGCTGGCGCGGCGGAGCGGTGTCCCTGCCACCAGCTGCGGCTCTACGTCGGATCTGGCCGAGTTCGTGGAGGCCGGACCGTTCCTGGAAGCGTTCCTCGTGTTGATCGTCATCCCACTGACGCTGGCGTGGCTCACCCCAGGTGTACCGCGCGCCGGGACCGGGCAGCGGGTCTCGGCGCGCGGTGAGCACCGGCGATGGCGCCGTTGATGGCTACGGTGCTGATCACCGTGGTGGCCTCGCAGGCGCCAAACTCGGTGACGGCCTGAGCCAGGTCGCGGCGGTGGTGCGGGCCGGAGTGCCCGCGTCGCCGGAAGGTGTGGCTGCGCAGCCCTCATCGCAGCCGCGGGCGCGAGTCATTGGCGGGACCAGATCAGTCCGAGGAGCCCGAGTCCGATGGGCGAATCCGAGCGGTTGGAGCCATGACAGGCTCACCAGCAGCGTGCCGCTGCTCAGTGCTACGGCCGCGATCAGCAGCGGGGCACCACCGCGCAACAGCCCAGGCAGCAGTGCCGCGGTCCCGATGCAAGCCCGCCAGCGGCGTGTCTAGGTCGCAGCAGCCACAACGGCCTCCCCCGCAGCTCGCCGAGCCACCGCTGCCTGGCGCTGGGTTCGGTGTCGATGGGACAGGGCAGCAGGGGGATTCGCTGCGCTCGAGCAGGTCTTCGCGTCCGGCCGCCAGCGCGGCGGCCAGGGTGTCGCCGGACCGCGGTGAGTTCGGCGAGCTCGGCATCGACCTCGGCGAGCTTGACACCCAGTCCCAGCCGCGGTGAACCCGCCGACGGTGAGCGGCTGCCGAGACGTGAGGGCTGTCGAGGGCGTTCATGTCCGGTCACCGTCCGGTACCTGGTCGATGCGGGTGCAGCACGTCAGGGCGGCGGCGTTGTCGGCCGCGAGCAACCGGGCGAGCAGCACCAGTTCGGCCACGCGCGGGTCTCCGACCGTGTACCGCAGCTTCTTGCCGTCGCGGCGCGCGACGATGTATCCGCAATCGGCCAGACACGACAGGTGCACCGACACCCGCGGCTGGGAGATGCCGGCGTGCGCGACGCAGTCGGCCGAGGTGCGTTCGCCGGCGAGGATGTATTCCAGCAGCTTCAACCGGGTCGGATCCGACAGGGCGCGAAAGAACTTCGCCGTCGTATCCAGATGTGTGCACGCCAGCTCGTCGCCGGGCACGGCGGTCGTGGACCGGGACATGGGGCACCTCCACACCACTTGAACTATTCGCTTAAGCGCATAGTATGAGCCCTGTAGGTATTCGTC
Organism: Gordonia sp. NPDC057258; assembly: GCF_042668985.1. Taxonomy (NCBI): domain Bacteria; kingdom Bacillati; phylum Actinomycetota; class Actinomycetes; order Mycobacteriales; family Gordoniaceae; genus Gordonia; species Gordonia sp. NPDC057258. The sequence continues at coordinate 39,570 of NZ_JBHUXZ010000035.1, read as the reverse complement.
AATGCGAATAGCAGCCGTTGGCTGGCGACGCGGTTGCTCAACCCCTCAGGAGGCAGGCGTGGCCACGACACAATCCCGTCCGGATCTGGCGATCGTCGGGTCCGGTTCGGCGGCGTTCGCCGCCGCTATCGCCGCGGTCGGCCACGGCAGGTCCGTGGTGATGATCGAGCGCGACACCGTCGGTGGCACCTGCGTGAACGTCGGGTGTGTGCCGTCGAAGACGTTGCTGGCCGCCGCGGAGGCCCGCCACGCCGCAGCCGCCGCCGACCGGTTTCCCGGCCTGGGTGCCGCTGCGGTGCCGCTGGATTTTCCGGGCCTGATCGCCGGTAAGGACGCGCTGGTCGCGCAGCTGCGGGCAAACAAGTACATCGAGCTGGCGGGCGAGTACGGGTGGGAGATCGTCTCCGGCACGGCAGTGTTCGACGGCACGAGTGCGGCGCCGGGGTTGCGGGTCGGAGCGAACGACGGCGGGACCCGGGTGATCGAGGCTGGCCATTACCTGATCGCGACCGGTGCGACGCCGTGGATCCCGCCGATCGACGGTCTGGTCGAGGCCGGGTATCTGACCTCGACCACCGCCATGGACCTGAAGCGGCTCCCGGAGTCGCTGATCGTGATCGGCGGCAACACTGTCGGGCTCGAACAAGCCCAGTTGTTCGCCCGCCTCGGCGCCCGGGTGACGGTGATCGAGGCCCTGGGGCGGCTGGCGCCGGGCGAGGAACCGGAAATCTCGGCCGCGATCGAGGCTGTCTTCGCCGATGAGCATATCGCCGTGTTGACCGCGGCCACCGTCGAGAAGGTCCTGGCCGGTGGCGGCCACAAGCTGGTGAGCGTGCGCACTCGGGCCGGGGTCAGCGAGCTGCGGGCCGAACACGTGTTGGTCGCGACCGGTCGCCGCCCGAACACCGCGGGGCTGGGCCTGGAGGCGGTCGGGGTCGGTGTCGACGGGCGCGGCGCGGTGATCGTCGATGACCGTCAGCGCACCGGCAATGCCCGGATCTGGGCGGCCGGGGACGTGGCCGGGGGCCCGCAGTTCGTGTATGTGGCCGCCGCGCAGGGAACGCTGGTGGCCGACAACGCGTTCGCCGACGCGGATCGGGTCCTGGACTACGCCACAGTGCCGCGGCTGACGTTCACCAGCCCCGCCATCGCCGCCGTGGGGCTCACCGAGGCCGAGGCGGTGACGGCCGGATACCGGTGCCGGTGCCGGACGCTGGCGTTGTCGAGTGTGGCGCGGGCGCTGGTCAATCGCGATACCCGTGGCCTGGCCAAGATCGTCGCCGACGCCGATACCGGCCGGATCTTGGGCGTGCACGCGCTGGCCGAGGGTGCCGGAGACCTGATCACCGCCGCCGGATACGCGATGACCGCGGGTATGACCGTCGACCGGCTCGCCCACAGCTGGGCGCCGTATCTGACCATGGCCGAAGCGTTGAAACTGACCGCCCAGACCTTCACCACCGACGTGACGAAACTGTCCTGCTGCGCAGGCTGACGATCTCCTCCAGGAAAGGCCGAGATGAACGGGCACATGACGATCGGCGTGTTGTCGGCGCGGACCGGGGTGAGGGTGAAGGCGTTGCGTGAATACACCGACCTCGGGCTCATCCACACCCTGGGGCGCAGCGCGGCCGGCTACCGCCTGTACACCGATGACGCACTGTGGTGTGTGCGGTTCATCGGCGAGCTGCGCGGGCTTGGGCTCACCATCGCCGAGATCTGCCAGCTCACCGATGACGCCGTCGATAGTGGAGACGGAGCGGTCGGCGCGCGTCTGGCCGAGCTACTGGAGCGGTCGCGACAGCGGCTGCACCGCCGGATCAGCGACGCCCAGCAGATCCTCGACCGCATCGACGACTTCACCAGCATCCACCGTGCGCGGTGGGCCGCCGACGATGTGTGCTGGACCGAGGTCCGTGCCGATGCCCGACGCGGGCTTGACTCTGCCCCCGGGGGCAGACCCTACCGTCATCGACATCGCACCCGACGCATTCTCGGAAAGGCTGACTCTCATGAGCACCGACTCCATTCCCGCCGACGTTTTCGCCACGATCGCACCAGCCGACCGTGACCGGGCGCTGCTGCGGGCCGCGCTGCGGCTGCTGGCCCACGGAGCGCCGGTCACCGTCACGGAGTTGGCGGCCGCAGCCGGTGTCGACGCCGGAGATCTCGAAGAGACACCGATCGGCGCCGACATCGAATACGACGAGCAGGGCCGGGTCCTCGGGTGGGGATTGACCCTGAATCCGACCCCGCACCGATTCACCGTCGCAGGCCATCAGCTCTACACCTGGTGTGCGCCCGACACGCTCGTCTTCCCCGCCGTGATCGGGGCGAGCGCACACGTCGAATCCGAGTGCCCGGTTACCGTCAGCGCCGTGCGATTGACCGTCGATCCAGTCACGGGAGTCACCGACCTGCAACCGGCCGCCGCGATGGTGGCCTTCGTCGACCCCGCCGGGATCCGGGGCGGGCAGGTCCGCGCCACCTGCTGCAATCCGCAGATGTTCCTGGCCACTCCCGACGCCGCCGAGCAGTGGCGATCCGAGCATCCTGGGATGACCGTGCTACCGGTCGCCGACGCCTACACCCAGCTCGCACGCCCACTGGCCGAGGCGCTCATCGACCCGGCCGGCGAGGCGCCGTGCTGCTGACTCAGAACAGGGTGTCGCGCACCCACAAGGGCCGGTACCCGGTCGGGCCGAGCTGGGCGAGTTCGGCGTCGATATCGGTCTTGAACGCGCCGAAGAAGACCTCCGATCACACCAAGAGGTCAAGCCGCGATCTCGAAGGACGCGTCCTGAGCGGGCCCGAACGCCTTGATCGGGTCGTAGTGCTGACCGGTTTGCAAGCAGTAGTGGAGCTGCCCGAGCAAGCGGTCGAAGAGGTGCCGAAGCGCAGCGGCGTGCCGATCGCCGCGGTCGCGTCCTCGGCGTTAATGGTCTTGGGGTGCGCCGGCTTTCGCCATCGCGGCGAACGCCCAAAGGAATCCTGCAGCGTTGAGTCGGTTGTTCTTCACCACGCGGCGGGTAATCGAGATGCTGCGCCCGGAGGCCCGCGTGATCAGCACAGAACCGGCGTAGGTCCTTCAGCGAACGGGCGTCGGTGAACCGCTCGCGGTCGTCGCCGATCTCGCCGAGCACCCGAGCGCCGGAGAGGTCAGCCAGGCCAGGAAAACTGGTGATCACCGCGTAGTCGGGGTACTGCTGGAATGCCTCGGTAGTGGCCTCGGTGAGCTGATCCACGGCGGCGCATTCAGCATCGACGCCACCCAGCAGCGCGAGGGCCTGGCGGCCGAAGGCATCCGCTGATCTACAGATCGAGAGTCAGGGTGGCGGTGCGCGCTCGAGATACGCACGGGTAGATGACTCCGGTGACGAGCGCTACTGACACGAGTGACGAATCCCCAGGTCGCCAACTGACATCCAAATGACGGATCTCAGGCCACGTGTTGCATCTGATGCAATATGCAGGGGCTTACTTGACATAAGATAGGGGCTTCACCGTAGGCGGCTTTGTAGGCGGCCGCGAACCGTGCCACATGAGCAAACCCATTGTCGTAGGCGACGTCTGCAACGGTGGCTGCGCCTCGAGTTCTGTCGGAACGGGTGGAGAGTGTCAGAGCGCCGCGGTCAGATCGTGGGGGTCAAGTGCGAGCGTCGACAGGGTGTAGAGCGAGTCCTTCTTTCGGATGGAAATGGGCATGTATGCGATTGAGTCGTTCGATCCACTCGATGCCGGTGAGTGAGTCTGGTCCGTGGTCGAATGGGCAGGTTCAGTCCTTGGACTGCGGTCGACATGAGTAGTGCGCGACTGTGTGGTGCCTAGGTGGTCTGGTCGTCGACTGTGGCGTCGCCGGCGTTGTGTTTGACCGACTCGATCCCGGTTCGCGCTGAGGCCTTCGACTCATATGCGTGGCTGGCGGCGATGATTTCGCCGTTGGCTGCTTCAGATGGAAACGGTTCTTGCCGGGCCTCGTCGGTGAACAGTTCGAACTTCGCGGCCATCGTTGGGGTTCCTTCCGGTCGGGAGTGCCGCAGTCACTACAAATCGAATATGCGCGACCGTGGGCTCGACTTCTCCCCTCGAGACCTGATCCGGTGCTGATTTGTCCCTGGCCTTGCGGTCCTGCACAACGCTGGATGTGCGGCGTCGGCGATGCCGGTATCTCATTCTTATTCATCGGTACCATCCGTCGTTAGGTGACGAATCCTGACACCAGCGGGCGCGGCGGTCACCACGCCTGCCGTTCACGTCTCTCGCCGAGTGTGCAGACCGAGTATGATCCAGGCGCCAGGTCTCGATGAGTCCGCAAAATCTGTAGACGATTGAGCGCGATGTCGAGATTGTGGATGGCGCGGTGATGGTTGGGCCCGCCAGAGACGTGTAGTGCCAAGCTGGATCTCTCCGCCGTGAGAGCGAGTCTTTCAGCCGCCCGCACTACTAATTTCCGGGGGGACACAGCTCCTCGCCCCTGGATAATTTCGGCCGCCCGCTCGACTTCGGGCCGATGGCGGCGAGTAGGTATTTTGCGCGGTGGGAGGTGTTGCGCGCTTCGCGGACGGCGTCGAAGGGGTACAGCTCATTCAGACGATATGTTGTGACGAGTGCGGTCAACAACTCGACGACCTCTGCTAGGTCTGCGTGGTCACCGGCTGCGTCGCGCGGTCGTCGCGCCCGGGTGTCGAGCCGAGCGCGTATTAACAGCCGGTGCCGATCGAGTTCAAGGGCGAGCAGTAGCCCCTGCAGGCGTGTGGTTGCGCGGCTCTGCTCAAGTGGGACCATTCGGATCAGCCTCAATCCTCAGTTGCCGCAGAATGTCGGTTTGCGTCGCTTGGTTGGTCGACGTGACAAGCCAGCGGCGCGCGTCCGAGAACTGGATCTGTGAGCTTTGCCCGCGAGGGTGGGGAAAGGTCCACGAGATCGAGGGTCATCAATCGCCTGAAACGCCCCGGGTTTGTCGGAGGCTCTCGAATCTGTGAAGGATGGAGAGCATGGCAGCACCACGGAAGTACAGCGTTGAGCTGAAGGAGCGGGCGACGCGGATGGCGGTGGAGGCCCGCAAGGACCCAGCCACGCGACCAGGGGCGCTCAAACGGATCGCCGATCAACTCGGTGTGCACCCGGAGGCGCTTCGCACCTGGGTCAAGCAGGCCGAGATCGATGGCGGGGACCGCCCGGGGACCACGACCAGCGAGGCTGAGCGGATCGCGCAGCTGGAACGGGAGAACCGGGAGTTGCGGCGGGCGAACACCATCTTGAAGCAGGCATCAGCTTTCTTTGCGGCGGAGATCGACCGCCCACAGCGTTGATCGTGGAGTTCGTCGCCGCTTTCCGCGACGAACACGGAGTCGATCCGATCTGCGCGGCCCTGCGCGACACGGCCGCCCAGATCGCTCCGTCCACAGTCCGAGCCCATCTGAGCTCTCGACGAGTCGAGGCGCCACGGGTGGTCCGTGACCGCGAGATCCTCGGTGAGATCCGCACCGTGCATGCCGACAATCTCGGCGTCTACGGTGCCCGCAAAGTCCACGCCGAACTACGCAGAAAGGGTATCGGCGTGGCCCGGTGCACCGTCGAGCGGTTGATGAAAGCTGATGGGCTGCAGGGGATAACGAGATCCAAGACGCGGAAGACCACGCACAGCGAGGGGGCCGAAACTCCGCAGCCGGCCGATCGTGTCGAACGGCAGTTCACCGCGGCGGCGCCCAACGCGCTGTGGGTGGCGGACCTGACCTACATCCGCACACACTCGGGGTGGGTGTATGCCGCGTTCATCCTCGACGTCTTCTCAAGGATGGTCGTGGGCTGGCAGGTCTCGACCACCATGCACACCGACCTCGCGCTCGACGCCTTGGATATGGGGTTGTGGGCGCGGTCGCGTGCCGGCCAGGGCGTGGCCGGGCTGATTCACCACTCCGACCGCGGAGTGCAGTATCGAGCCATCCGCTACACCGAACGTCTCGCCGAAGCAGACGCAGTGACTTCTGTTGGCTCCAAGGGTGATTCGTACGACAATGCGATGGCCGAGGCGTTCAACTCGTTGTTCAAGGCCGAGTGTATCCGTAACCCAGTCATGCGCCCTCGCGGTGGCTGGGGCGGTGTCGGCGAGGTCGAGATCGCCGTCGCCGAGTACATCGACTGGTTCAACCACCGCCGCCTGCACGGCGAGATCGGGCACGTCCCACCCGTCGAGTACGAGACCACCTACTGGTCGACCCACACAGTCACCAGCTACCGTGAGAACCCGGTCCCGGCAGTCGCTGGAACCAAGTAAACGAGCCCCCAGCAAACCCGGGGCGATTCAGATTGCTTCGAGACCCTCGTTCCCGGCGCCCACGCCCGATGGCCACAGAATACGAAGGTGGTTAGTAGAAGTGGGGTGTGATGCGGGTGTGCTGAGGAGATGGTTGGGCATGACTGACGGTGTCGAGGTGCGGCGTGCGGGTCGGTTCGGCCCGCGCGGTCCTGCCCGTACGATCTCCCGTGCGGTGGGTCTTGCTGTGGTGATGTTTGAGGCGGTGGCCGCGTTCTGGCTGGTGATGCTGCTCCGAACGTCGGATCTCGTGCCATCCGACCCCCGCTCAGGAGTCGGGCGCGGTGATCCGGTTGAGCTGCGGGTGCTGACCGCTGTGGATGTGCACGACTGGGTGTCGGCTCTGAGTGCTGCGGCCTTCGCTGCGGGTGTGGCCGGTGCGCTGGTGGCGCGTCTACTCCCAGCAGTCAAGGGGCGCGCGACCGGTTGAGTAGTCGGGCCTGGGCCTCGCCGGAGTTTCCCTTGTCGGAGGGTTTCTATGGCTTAGGCTTTGGTGCCGCCGCCGCGGGTGTGGCGAGGTTTAAGGGTGAGGTATTCGCTGAGCACTTCACGCTCGGCGGGTGTCACGGTCTGGGCGAAGTGCATCAGTACTGCCGCGGAGTCCCCGCTGGCGTCGAGGACCTGACGCAAGGTGCGTGAGGTGGCCTCTTCACGGGTCTGCATGGGGAAGTACCGGTAGGCGCGGCTGACTTTTTCTCGACCGACGAACCCTTTTTTGTGCAGGTTGGTGACGACGGTGAGCACTGTGGTGTAGGCCGGTTCGCGGTCGTGGAGTTCCTCGACTAGGTCGTGCACCGACATCGCCGCACCGGCTGACCACAGCACGTCCATCACTGCGCGTTCCAGTGAACCCAGCCCAGTCATTTTCACCCACCATCTCTAGATGCGGGTCAATCTTACGACGGACTACCTCAGTTAGTAGCTTGGTCCCGTTGGAGCGCATCGGCAGCGCCGCGACGCGTGCGGTGTTTGAAGGCCACGGAGAATTCGGTTCCAGGGGTGCTGCGGTGGATGTGACGTCGGGTGGTGGTCGGCAACGTGATGGTGAAGGTGGCTCCGTGTCCGGCTCCCAGGCTTTCGGCGAGCAAGGTGCCCCCATGGTCTTCGACGATAGAGCGGGCGATGGTGAGGCCGATTCCGCTGCCGCCGGCGTCTCTGGTGCGTGAGGAGTCGGTGCGGTAGAAGCGGTCGAAGATGTGTGGAAGGTGTTGAGGGGGAATGCCGTCACCGCAGTCGACGACGCTGATGCGCACCGCGTGTGCCGGGGCGGTGTCGGCTTTCACTACGACTCGCTGGCCCGGGGAGCTGTGTCGCAGCGCGTTGGTGAGCAGATTGAGCAGTACTTGGCTCATTCGTTCGGCGTCGACATGGATGTGTACGCGCGCGGCGGTGGTGACGATGCCCAGCGTGACTTCGGCGTCGGTGAACAGGTCGGCGGCTTCTTCGTAGGTCGCGATGAGCAGTTCGTTGACAGTGATCGTCGCCGGGTGGAGGGGCATCTGATGCTCGTCGGTGCTGGATACGGTCGCGATGTCCTCGGCGAGACGCTGCAGGCGGGTGGTGGCGGTGCGCACGACGTCAAAGGTCTGTGAGTCGGGAGCCCGGATTCCGTCTTCGATGGCGTCGGTGATCGCGCCGATGGTGGTCAGTGGGGTGCGCAGTTCGTGGGCAAGGTCTGACAGCATCCGCTTACGGATGTCGTCTTGTGAATCCAGCCGTTGTGCAAGTTGGTTGATAGCTCGGCTGAGCTGGGTGAACTCGGTGCCGAGCTGGCGATCGGGTACGCGCGTGCGGTAGTTGCCGGCGCCAATAGCCACGGCTGAGCGGGCGACACTGGCGACTGACTGTTGTACGCGGCGAGCCAGGAACCAGCTGACGGCCGTGGCCAGGATCGTCGAGGTGATCAATGCGGCAGACATTGAGACGACGATCGAGGAAGTGAACGCGGCTTCGACATGGTCGGCCTGAACTGACCCTGGCTCGAGGCGAGCTTGGCCGAGGTGGTCGTGGAAGGTGTGTGGAGCCACGAATAGTGCCACGATCGCGACGCTGATGCCGCCGCCGGCGATGACGATAGCTTGAGCGAGCATGAGCCGGGAGCCGAAGCTGCCGGGGATACGTAACCGTCGACGTTCATCGTTCATCGCTGGCTCCTCGAGGTTGGCCGTCACCCATCCGGTAGCCCACTCCGCGAACGGTGCGGATGAATCGGCCGGCTACGGCGCTGTCACCGAGTTTGCGGCGCAGACTGGCGACATGGACTTCGACGACGTGGGCATCGCCGACCCAGTCGGGTCCCCAGATTTCGGTGAGCAGTTGCTCTCGACTGAACACAACACCGGGCCGCCGCGTGAGCGCTTCGAGAACGTCGAACTCAGTCCGAGTCAGCTCCACGGGTGTGCTCTGCACCTGGACTTCACGACCCTGAGGGTCGAGGGTGAGCTCCCCTATCGTCCGCGGGTGCGACTCGCCGGTTGGGGTCGGCCGTGGTCGGCGCAGCATGGCGTCGATGCGCGCCATCAGCTCACGAGGGCGAAATGGTTTCGTGAGGTAGTCATCGGCCCCCACCGACAGGCCAACGACTGTGTCGACTTCGTCCGCGCGGGCCGTGACCATCACGATGTAGGCGTTGGTGAAGGTGCGTAACTGTCGACAGACCTCGACGCCATCGAGTGACGGCAAGCCCAGGTCGAGGATGACTACTGCCGGACTCGCCGTGCGTGCGGCGGCGACTCCCTCCTGGCCGTCGGGCGCAACGGTGACCGTGAATCCGCTGCGCTGCAGGTAGTCAGCAACGACTTCGGCAATGTCGGGCTCATCTTCGATCACCAGGGCGTGCAGACCGTGCGGTGGTCGGACCACCGGCATATGGAGGTCGTCGACGACGTTGCGATCTTGGGGCACGCTCCTATGGTGGCGGTGGTCTACACGATCATCCAACCTCGTGGGCGTTCTTGAGCAGATCTTGATCCACGCTGCCGATCAGCCTTGAGGTTCGGTGGGCAAGGTGGCGGTGTCGCCGGGTGGAACGTTACGACACAGTTCCCTCTCACACTGATGATCTGATTTCTGCCCGGCGGCGTCCTGTTCAACAACGCAGAGGATGCCCGTGTGACTGTCTCTTACAGCCTCACCACCAGTGATCCATTCGCCACTACCTTCCCCGCCGAAGCCGCGTCGCCCCGTGCTGGGCTGAGTCGTCAGCTGGTGGGCGGCACCCCGGTGTTGCGCATCGAGGAACCCTTCGCCGAGCACGGGCGCGGCTTCTGGGCCAAGCTGGAAGGCTTCAACCCCGGGGGTATGAAAGACCGGCCTGCGCTGCACATGGTGGAACGCGCCCGCGCCCGTGAAGAGCTGGCCCCGGGGGCGCGGATCATCGAATCAACTAGTGGGACACTGGGATTAGGCCTGGCATTAGCGGGCATCGTGTTCGGGCATCCGGTGACCTTGGTGACCGATCCGGGACTGGAACCGATCTTGCGGCAGATGCTCGCCGCCTACGGCGCCCAGGTCGATGTCGTCAGCGATCCCCATCCGGGCGGGGGTTGGCAACAAGCCCGCCGCGACCGCGTGCGCACCTTGCTCGAGCGTGACGAGGCTGGGTGGTGTCCCGACCAGTATTCCAATCCCGACAACGTGACCGGTTACAGCTCGTTGGGTGTGGAGTTGATCGCGCAGCTGCGACATATCGATGTGCTGGTGTGCTCGGTGGGCACCGGTGGGCACTCAGCCGGTGTGGCTCATACTCTGCGGCAGTTCAACCCTGAGCTGGAGGTTGTGGGCGTAGACACCATTGGCTCGACGATTTTCGGCCAGCCGGCACAGTCACGGATTATGCGGGGACTCGGCTCGAGTATCTACCCCCGTAACGTTGCCTATGACCAGTTCAGTGAGGTGCACTGGGTGGCGCCGGCCGAGGCAGTCTGGGCATGTCGCACCCTGGCCGCCACGCATTACGCCACCGGCGGCTGGAGCGTGGGCGCGGTGGCCCTGGTCTCGGGCTGGCTGGCGCGTACTCGTTCGGCCGATACGCGCATCGCGGCGGTGTTCCCCGATGGCCCCGCTCGCTACTACGGAACCATTTACAACGATGAGTACTGCCGCGCTCACGACCTGATCGGCGCCCCGGCGCCGCCCACTGAACCCCGCACCATCAGCGATCCGCTCACTCAGGTCGCGAGCAGCTGGACGCGGTGCCCTACCATCATCGACCCCACTTGCGTGCCGCACGCCGAGCCCACGAGCTGATCTATGCGACGCATCTACCGCAGTTTCCGCAGCTTCGATCGCCCCAGCCAAGTGCTGATGGTCAATCAGTTCACCATCAATCTCGGCTTCTACATGCTCATGCCCTACCTCGCCGCCTACCTCGCCGGCCCGCTGGCCCTGGCCGCATGGGCAGTGGGCCTGGTCCTGGGGATACGCAACTTCTCCCAACAGGGCATGTTCCTGATCGGGGGAACACTCGCTGACCGCTGGGGTTACAAACCGCTCATCATCGCCGGATGCCTGATGAGGGTCATCGGATTCGTCCTACTGGCCCTGGTCAGTTCGCTGCCGGCGATCCTGATCGCCTCGGCGGCAACGGGATTCGCCGGGGCGCTGTTCAACCCCGCCGTACGGGCCTACCTGGCCGCCGACGCCGGTGAGCGGCGCATCGAAGCATTCGCCGTGTTCAACGTCTTCTACCAGGCCGGGATCCTGCTCGGGCCGCTGGTCGGACTAGCCCTGACCGCCCTGGACTTCCGGCTCACCTCTCTCTGTGCGGCAGCAGTTTTCGCGGTCCTGACCCTCGTGCAGATCAAAGCGCTACCCGCAACAGCACCGGCCCCGAGCAGCACCTCAATCATTCAGGACTGGCGCAGCGTCGTCCGTAACCGGCGATTCCTGCTCTTCGCTGCGGCGATGGCCAGCTCTTACGTGCTGTCCTTCCAGGTCTACCTCGCCCTGCCCCTACATGCCGACCGCATAGCAGACAACCCCACCCTCGCCACCAGTGTTGTCACCGCAATGTTCGTGGTGACCGGTCTGGTGGCCATCGCCGGCCAGCTACGCATCACCACATGGTTCGGCAACCGCTGGGGCAGCACCGGCAGCCTGAGCGTGGGAATGACGCTGATGGCTGCAGCTTTCCTGCCCCTAGTCGCCAGCACCGCAACGCATCAGCGCAACATCGCCCTCAACATCGCCGCCCTGCTACTCACCGCAGCTCTGCTCGCCGCCGCCACCGCAGCAGTGTTCCCATTCGAAATGGACACGGTGGTGGGACTGGCCCGCGGCACGCTTGTCGCCACCCACTACGGGCTCTACAACACCATCGTCGGGATCGGGATTCTGCTCGGCAACGCCGCGACCGGGTGGCTGTTCAGCGCGGCCACCACCCGCGACATGCCCGAACTGGTGTGGATCGCTCTAGTCCTCACCGGCATGGCGGCGGCGTCTGCCCTGTTGCTGTTGCACCGCCGCGGATGGCTCAGTGTCGCCGCCCCCACCGAAGCTCAGCCCACCACAACCCATTGATTACCCTAGGGGGGTAAGGTATAACGGTGGTGTGGCGAGACGCCACAGCGACAGACCCCCTGAGGGTCGTTGGCACCACTGCTGTACCGAAAGGGCACATCTCATGAGCACATCGACAGTGATCGTCTCCGGAATGACGTGTGGGCACTGCGCGGCGTCGGTGCGTGAAGAAGTCGGCGCACTGGCCGGCGTAACTGACGTCGACGTCGACGTGGCCAGCGGGCGAGTCACCATCTCTAGCTCGGCCCCGATCGAGGCCGACGCGATCCGCGGCGCGATCGAAGAGGCCGGCTACCACCTGGCGCAGTAGCCGACGAGGGGCTGAAGTGTCTGCCCCACTGGCGACTTCAGCCTCTCCCGGGCGGCGTGGGTGTCGCCACCACCGATGACAGGAATCCAACGATGAATGTTCCAACCAAGCTCGGCGTCTTCGCCGCGGCCCTGCTGATAGTTTTCGCTGCGGCGTACGCCATCGCCGCTGGTGTCGCTCCCGACAGGGCGTCGACCTCCCCGGCTGAGTCCGCCCATGCCGATCACAATGCTGCACCACAGTCGCGAACATCCGCCTCGTCTCCGGGGGCCGATCAGGTTCGCGGAGTTTCGATGGCAGCAGCCGGCTTCATCCTGGGGAATGTGGTGGCACCCCATGCGTCCGGGGTGCAGGCTCCATTGAGCTTTGAGATCCTCGATGCCGCCGGGACCGCGGTCACCGACTTCGCCACCGAGCACGACAAGCAGCTGCACCTGATCGTCGTCCGCGCGGATGGCACCCACTTCCGACACGTGCACCCCACCCTCTCGCCCGAAGGGCGCTGGACGCTGCCCTGGCAGTGGGCGACGGGAGGCAGCTACCGGATCTACGCCGACTTCGTGCCCGCCGCCACCGGCCAACCCCTCACCCTCACCAGCACCGTCGAAGTCAGCGGTGACTACCAGCCGGCCCCACCCACCGCCGAATCACGACAGTCATCCGTCGACGGGTTCGACATCGAGCTGGCCGGTCATCTGCGCGCGGGCGCCGAGTCCGAACTGACCGTCACCGTGCGCCGAGCAGGACAACCGGTTACCACCCTGCAGCCGTATCTGGGCGCTTTCGGTCACTTGGTGGCCCTGCGTCAAGGCGACCTGGCCTACCTGCATGTTCACCCTGAGGGCGTGGCACCGACCGCCGGTCAACTCGCGGGACCACAGGTCCGCTTCGCCACCACCGCCCCCACCCCGGGCCGCTATCTGCTCTACCTCGACTTCCAGGTCGACGGCGCTGTGCACACCGCCACCTTCGTTCTCGACGCCCCCACCGGCGCCCCGGCCCCGACAACCAACTCCACGGCCCCCTCGGCCGATCCGCACGCCGGACACTAACTCGCTGACCAGCGCCACCCCGGGGCCACTGCACCGAGGCACTGCGCCGAGGCGCTCACCCTTCGAGGAACTTCCCCATGACCACCTCAGCTCCGATCCACCCACCTGCGGCCACCGCCGAGCAGACAGGCACCGTCGATGTCGAACTCGCCGTGTCGGGCATGACGTGTGCCTCGTGCGCGGCACGCATCGAACGCACACTGAACAAACTCGACGGAGTGAGCGCCTCGGTGAACTACGCCACCGAAAAAGCTCACGTCAGCGCACGCGCCGGTGTCGACCCCCACCTGCTGATCGAGACCATCGAACAGGCCGGGTACCGCGCTGCGCTGCCCGCCATTCCCACAGGCGCCGACCCCGACGACGACCCTTCGGACGACGACGGGGAGCTCGTGGCCTTGCGTCACCGACTGATCGGTGCGGTGGTTCTCTCGGTACCGGTGATCGCGCTGGCAATGGTCCCGACGTTGCAGTTCACCTACTGGCAGTGGGCGTCGTTGACGTTGGCCGCGCCGGTGATCGTGTGGGCGGCCTGGCCGTTTCATCGCGCCGCGTTGCTCAACCTGCGCCACGGCGCGGCCACCATGGACACCCTGATCTCGGTCGGCACCACCGCGGCGCTGTTGTGGTCGTTGTATGCGTTGTTCTTCGGCACCGCCGGACAACCAGGCATGACCCACGGATTCACCCTGACGGTCGGCGCCTCTGACGGTGCAGGCAACATCTACCTCGAGGTCGCCGCGGGGGTCACGATGTTCGTCCTGGCCGGCCGATACTTCGAGAAGCGGTCCAAACGGCAAGCCGGTGCGGCGTTGCGGGCCTTGTTGGAGCTGGGCGCCAAAGACGTCACGGTGGTCAGGGACGGCCACCAGCATCGGATACCGATCGGCGAGCTCGCCGTCGACGACGAGTTCAATGTGCGGCCCGGCGAGAAGATCGCCAGCGACGGTGTGGTGGTGTCCGGCACCTCGGCAGTTGACGCCAGCATGGTCACCGGCGAGTCGATGCCAGTCCAGGTTGCCCCCGCCGACACCGTGACCGGCGGGACAGTCAACGCCGGCGGACACCTACGGGTGCGGGCGACCCGCGTGGGGGCAGACACCCAACTCGCGCAAATGGCCGCGATGGTCGAACGCGCCCAGACCGGCAAAGCCCACGCCCAGCGACTGGCCGACCGGATCTCAAGCGTCTTCGTGCCGGTGGTCATCACCGTCGCCATCGCAGTCCTCGGCGCGTGGATCGGCGCCGGCTATCCCCTGCAAGCGGCGTTCACCGCCGCGGTCGCTGTGCTGATCATCGCCTGCCCCTGCGCTCTGGGACTGGCCACCCCGACCGCACTTCTGGTCGGTACCGGCCGCGGAGCCCAACTCGGCATCGTGATCAAAGGCCCCGAAGTCCTCGAATCCACCCGAACCATCGACACCGTTGTCCTCGACAAAACCGGCACGGTCACCACGGGACAGATGACACTCGTCCAGGTCACCACCTCCCCCACCACCACTCGCGCCGACGTGCTCGCCCTCGCTGGAGCGGTGGAAAACGCCTCCGAGCACCCCGTCGCGGCCGCCATCGCTGCTGGTGCAGCCGCCGAAGTCGGACAGCTCGACGAGGTCGACGACTTCCGCAACTTCGAAGGTCGAGGCGTGCGCGGCACGGTCCAGGGACGAGTTGTCACCGTCGGGCGTCCGACGCTGCTGGCCGAACACGACATCGCCGTGGATGACCCCCACCTCAACGAGGCACAGGCCGCCGCTGAGGAAGCCGGACAGACCGCCGTACTCGTCGCCTGGGACGGCCGCGCCCATGCGGTCCTGGCGGTCGCCGATGCGATCAAACCCACCAGCGCACACGCCATCGCCCGGCTCACCGCACTGGGTATGACGCCCATCCTGCTGACCGGCGACAACCAGACCGTCGCCGACACCGTCGCCGCTGAGGTCGGTATCGACACCGTCATCGCTAACGTCTTGCCGGCCGACAAAGCCGCCGTCATCACCGACCTGCAATCCGACGGCAAGGTTGTGGCCATGATCGGCGACGGCGTCAACGACGCCGCTGCCCTGGCCCACGCCGATCTCGGGCTGGCGATGGGCACCGGCACCGACGCCGCCATGCATGCCGCTGACATCACCCTGGTCCGCGGCGACCTCAACGCTGCCGCCGACGCGATCGCCTTGGCACGCAGCACTCTGAAAACGATCAAAATGAACCTGTTCTGGGCATTCGCCTACAACGTCGCCGCGATACCGCTGGCCGCGCTGGGACTGCTCAACCCCATGCTGGCTGGGGCCGCCATGGCGTTGTCCAGCGTGTTCGTCGTCAGCAACAGCCTGCGGCTGCGCGCCTTCACCAGCCCGCCCCACTCATCGTCCACAGTTCCACCCACCAACCCCTCGACATATACCCCCCAGGGGTATAAGGTAGCGGCATGAACGAGCACTCTTCCCCTGAGCACGTCGGTCACGACGCCGCCGATGAACGCCACCACGGCCAACTCGCCGCAGCGTCACACAACCACCACGATCACCATGCTGAGCGCGCCCGCGCAGACCATGATCACGCTGGGCATGGGGGGCATGGTGATCACGTCGGGCAGTTCCGCCGGCTGTTCTGGATCATGGGTGCCCTGGCTGTGCCGGTCGTGGCCTTTTCACCCATGTTCGCGATGCTCATCGGCTACGACCTACCCGATGGTCAAGTGCTGCAGTGGGTCTCACCGGTGCTGGGTACGGTGATGTACTGCTGGGGTGGGCGGCCGTTCCTGGTAGGCGCCTCTGCAGAACTGCGGTCGCGCGCACCGGGAATGATGCTGTTGATCGCCTTGGCGATCACGGTGGCCTTCGTGGCGTCCTGGGGTGCGAGCATCGGTGTGTTGCACCATGAACTGGACTTCTGGTGGGAACTGGCCCTGCTCATCGTGATCATGCTGTTGGGGCATTGGATCGAGATGCGGTCGTTGGCCCAGACAACTTCGGCCCTGGACTCGCTGGCCGCGCTGCTGCCCGATGAGGCCGAACGCGTCGAGGGCGACCACATCACCACCGTTGCTCCCAGTGAGCTGCAGGTCGGAGATGTGGTGATCGTGCGCCCCGGGGCCAGCGTCCCGGCCGACGGTCGCGTCGTGGACGGCTCGGCCGAGCTCGATGAATCCATGGTCACCGGAGAATCGCGCACGGTGCGCCGCGGCATCGGCGATCAGGTGGTGGCCGGCACGGTGGCCACCGACTCGGGGCTGCGGGTCCAGATCACCGCCACCGGCGACGACACGGCGCTGGCCGGGATTCAGCGCCTGGTGGCAGACGCGCAGAACTCCACCTCCCGCGCCCAGCGGTTGGCCGATTCCGCCGCAGCGCTGCTGTTCTGGTTCGCGCTCGGCTCAGCGATCATCACCGCCATCGTGTGGACGGTCATCGGTCAACCCGACCAGGCGGTGATTCGTACCATCACCGTGCTGGTCATCGCGTGCCCTCACGCACTCGGTTTGGCTATCCCTCTGGTGGTGGCCATTGCCACAGAACGCGCCGCCCGCGGCGGCGTGCTGGTCAAAGACCGGTTGGCACTTGAGGCCATGCGCACTGTGGATGCGGTGCTGTTCGACAAGACCGGAACCCTGACCAAGGGTGAGCCCACCGTCATCGAGATCGCGGGCGCCGACGGTGTCGATGAGGACACCGTGCTCACCCTGGCAGCTAGCGCCGAAGCCGACAGCGAGCACCCGCTGGCGCGAGCAATTGTCGCAGCTGCCGGAGACCGCGCCCAGCCGGTTCCCGCGGCCACCGACTTCACCTCGTCACCGGCGGTTGGTGTGACCGCTCGCGTCGAGGGTGCCACGGTGCGGGTGGGCGGGCCCCGCATGCTCGAGGAACAGGGCCATCAGGAACTGGCCATCGCTGATCGCTGGCGCGCCGACGGCGCAATCATCTTGCACGTCACCCGCGACACTGAGCTGATCGGAGCTGTCAAACTCGCTGACGAGGTGCGTGGGGAATCCCGCCAAGCCGTCGAGGCGCTGCACGCCCGCGGGGTCGAGGTCGTGATGATCACCGGCGACGCCGAAGCAGTGGCGCACACCGTCGCTCACGACCTCGGTATCGACCGGGTGTTCGCCGGTGTACGCCCGGAAGACAAAGCCAGCAAGGTGGCCGAACTGCAGCACGAAGGACGCAAGGTGGCGATGGTGGGCGACGGCGTCAACGACGCCCCCGCCCTGGCCCAAGCCGATGTGGGCATCGCGATCGGGGCCGGCACCGACGTCGCGATCGCCTCGGCGGGGGTCATCCTCGCCAGCGACGACCCCCGCTCGGTGCTGTCGGTCATCGAGCTGTCGGACGCCAGCTACCGAAAAATGAAGCAGAACCTGTGGTGGGCAGCGGGATACAACCTGATCTCGGTACCGCTGGCCGCCGGAATTCTCGCGCCCATCGGGTTCGTCCTGCCGATGTCGGTCGGAGCGATCCTGATGTCAGCCTCGACGGTCGTGGTCGCACTCAACGCGCAACTGTTACGCCGACTCGACCTGCACCCAGGCGCGAGTACAGTGCGTGCACTGCAGCACAACCGACCGCGATCCACTGAGAAGGTGAGTCCATGACCGCTGCGTCCGCACCGGGACAATCCTCCACCCCGGAAGAATCCTCTGCCTCGGAACACTCTTCCCACGGTTACATCAGCGACAAGGGCAAATACCTGGCCCGCCTCAAGCGCATCGAGGGGCAATCCCGAGGTATCTATCGGATGGTCGACGAGGAGCAGTACTGCATCGACATCCTGACCCAGATTTCGGCGCTGACCAAGGCGCTGGAGGGGGTCGCGCTGGGTTTGCTCGACGACCATCTCACCCACTGTGTGCTCGATGCCGCCCACGCCGGCGGGGACGAGGCGCAGGAGAAGATCGCTGAAGCCTCGGCGGCCATCGCTCGCCTCGTTCGTTCCTGACCCACCACACCGGGTTCGTCACAGGCGTGGTTCGCCGACCCACTGCGGCACCACCGGCCCCGGCGCGCGGGCGTCGGCATCAGCGGCCATCGCCAGAACCACCCCACGATCGGCCAGCCACTGTGCCGGATCAACGTTGACTCCCGTCGGGTCGAGAACCTCGAAATGCAGATGCGGGCCGGTCGACACCCCACGGTTGCCCACCGTGGCGATCGATTGCCCCATCCGTACTCGCGCGCCCTGCTCGAGCAGATTCTCGTCGTTGTGGCCGTAGGTGGTGATCGTGCCGTCATCGTGCCGGATCCGCATCCACAACCCGAACCCCTCGGCAGGTCCGGAGGTGATGACCTCCCCGTCAGCCACAGCGACAATCGGCGCACCCAGATCATTGCCGATATCAATGCCCTGATGGCCCCGTCCGTCACCGAAGGTGGACGTGATCTCACCCGCAGTCGGCGCCACCGCACCGCCACTACCGGGCAGCAGCGGCGTCGGCGTTCCGGGTTCCTGCGGCTGGGGGCCATGCGGCTCGTTCGGATCGTGCGGCACGATCGCGGCGATCAGGGTGGCCACCAGCCGAGCCAGCGGTAACGCGTCGATGATCCGGAACCCGTCTATCGGATCAATGAGCGAAAACGTTCCGAAGCACTGCAGCGCGGCCACACTGCCCGCATCGCCGACACTGCCCGACTGGGCCTGAGCGCCCAGGCAGGACGCCGCCTGCGTGATCGGCTTCCCCAAATTCGCCGCCGCGGCACCACCCAAAGCGGCCTTCACCGAGTCCTGCACGATCGCGATCAACTCCCCGGCCACATGTCCATCGGTCGAGGCCGCCGCCGGTGCGGTGGCAATCACAGGCGCAACGCCCACGCACACCGCCGCTGCCACCCCCAGCGCTTTGGGGCCCCACTGCTGCCCCGCCTTGACCCGTAGCGATGTCAACACCATCTGCATGCGGTCGCACCTTTCCCGCGGACGTCGTAGACCCACGCACGAGTGCCATGCGTGTACCCGCGAGATCACACCACAAGTCACTTGTGCCCCACCAGTCACACGCGGCTCCACTACGAAGCGAACTAATCAGGCATTAGCGGCTTTGTTTGCGCAGTTCACCGCCCGTTTTGTGGGTGCCGGGCAGGCGACTAACTACTATCGGTGTTAGTAGAATTGTTATCGAAGCGCCGCCGGGCGGTGGCGAAGTATCACTCTTGAGGAGGAGATCGATGAGAGTCACACGAACGGGTGTCGTCGTTGCTGCCGCGGCGGCTGTTCTGACAGTGGTGGCCGCGTGTTCGGACACCTCGACTGAGGATCATTCCTCGATGTCGGGGATGGGTACCAGCGCGGCCAGTACCGAATCCTCAGCGGCGGCCACTGCCGAACACAACAGCGCGGACATCTCGTTCGCCCAGCAGATGATCCCGCACCACACCCAGGCGATCATGATGAGCGACATCCTGTTGGAGAAGGACAACATCAACCCCCAGGTCGTCAGTCTGGCCCAGCAGATCAAAGACGCTCAGCAGCCCGAGATCGAGCAGATGCAGTCGTGGCTGAAGCAATGGGGAGCCCCACTCGAGGGCCAGGGGCACAACATGGACATGGGTACCTCGATGGCACCGGGTACCTCCCCGATGCCGTCGATGATGGGCATGATGTCGCCAGAACAGATGCAGCAGCTACGCGACGCGCAAGGCGCCGAGGCGTCGCGCCTGTTCCTGACCCAGATGATCGAACACCACCGCGGCGCCATCGCCATGGCCAAGACCGAGATTCAAGACGGCCAATCGCCCGAGGCGATCGCGCTGGCACGCCAGATCGTCACTGACCAGGAAAGTGAAATCGCCAGGATGCAGCAGCTTCTCAACAACCCCTAGCGGCCCGACCCGCCCGGGTTTGCCTCGGCTACACACACATCGCGATCACCATCGCCGCGACGACACCGGATGCCGCCAGCGTGGTCGGTACCGCCACCACACCAGCCACCGCCGCGGCGGCACCCACATGATGACGCCGCGACCGGCACCGGTGACCGGAGTCCAAGCGGCTCAGCCGCGGCCCCACCGACGACGAATCGCTGATCGACAACACACCCACCGGGCCCGCCACGGGCCCCGAACGGGCCAACGTTCCCAACGCCGAGCAGACCGCCCGCGCACCCACCAGCTGGGCGGCGCGGGCATCGGCGGCTTGCTCGACCAAGCCGGCGACCTCACGGCCCGCGCGGCTGAACAACGGAATCAGCGGAAACGCACGCCCGAGAGCGCGGGCCGCCAACACCACGGTGTGATGACGTTGCCGCCGGTGCGCGCGCTCATGGGCAACGACGGCATCGAGTTCCTCACCGGACAACGCCGCCTGTAACCCAGTCGTGGCGGCGATCCCGGCATCCTTACCCGGCAGACAAAACGCCATCGGCCGCCCGTCGGCGAGCCACCACACGTCGGGATAGCGCTCACTGCGGGCGCCCACCAACCGCAACGACTGCAGATACTCCTCACGAGCACCACGCATCCGCACCGCCGATCGCACCGCGATCGTCACCGCTCGGACAATCGCTGCCCCGGTCACCACCGCCAGCACGCCACCGGAGATCGCCTCCACCCGCGGGGATGCGCCGTGTGACAACACCCGCAGACACGACACCACCTCGGACAACGAATGGATGCCGAAATGGCCGGGAACCGCCAGCGTCACAACAGCTCCCACCCACAACATCGCAAACACGACCTGCGCGGCCGGCCAGGCCACCAACACCCAACGAGCATCGATACGGCCCTGCACCCGAACCATCCATCGAGGCCACAACCAGCCCAGCACACCCGCGGCAACAACTAACACCACCGCTGCACTCATGGATGCTCACCCATCGTTCGCCTCGATCCTCGACGCCCCGCCGTCAGCTCGCTGAGACCCACACTCAACACACCTTCCCGGCGACCCACCACCTGCACCACCAGCCAGTATGCCCCAGAAGTTCGTCGGTGACGCCGCAACTCAGGCACCGACCGCGCCGCCAATTACTAGGTTGTATAGTAGTTAGATGACGCGGGTTGACCCAGCCTGCGCGTACTAGTTCGAGGGATGCGCTGTGACCGAGAACCCGAGGGGGACGCACTCGCCCCCGGACGACCACCGTCGTCAGTATCTGCATGCCATGCGAGACGTCTACCGGGCACCCACGCCATACTCGGCCCACCAGTTTTTCCACCGCGCCCATCACTTCAGCGTCACCTCGAACCGACGCCGCCACCTCGCCGCACACATCGGTCTCGTCCGCCACCTCGCTGCGATCGGCGACCTCTCCGGGGCGCGTCACCACCTCGGTACCGTCCTTGCCTCCCTCGTCCTCCAAAGACATTGCGGCCAACAACCATCGCAGGCTTCCATCCCCATCCAGAAGTCGTGACCACGACACCCCCAGAGGGTTAGGGCGGCTCCTACCCGGTCTCGCCACCACCCCGATCACCACACCACCCACGCCCGAACTCAGTCCTACCCACACGAAAGTCCTAGCCGCTTGCCTGCCTCAAACCCGTCCAACCGCACCGCTGCGGTCGTCCTCGCAGTCATCGCCACGCTGATTGTGCTAACCGGCTGCTCCACCCGGGAACAACCCACATCCCCACCACCGTCGGCAACCTCAGCAGAGAGCGCAACACTGACCCCAGAACTCGACCACCTCCACGCCCTGCACATCCGCGCCGACGGCACTATCCTCGCCGGAACTCACACCGGCGTAATCGCCCTCACCGCAGATGGAACCACCAGCCGGGTCGGCGTCTCCGACGACGACTTCATGGGACTGGCCGGGGTAACCGGCTCTGATCGGATCTTCGCCTCCGGCCATCCCGGCCCGCGGAGCTCGGCACCCAACCCGCTGGGACTCGTCGCCAGCGAAGATGGCGGGCAGACATGGACACCGAGATCGGTGGCCGGCGACATCGACTTCCACGCGCTCGCCACCAACGGACAACTACTCGTAGGCTTCGACGGAATCAACGGCCTGCTCGTATCGACCGATGACGGGAGAAGCTGGACCCCCGGCGCGCCCCTGGCCGCAGCAGCACTCGCGATCACCGACCGCGGCGTATGGGCGACTACCCCAGATGGCCTGCAACACAGCACCGACGACGCCCAGACCTTCACAACCGTTCCCGATGCGCCGGCCCTAGCTCTCCTGGCGGCCGCACCCGATGGCACGCTCTGGGGCATCGACACCGCCGACACCGTCTGGCGCAGCCCAGACGGCACACACTGGGAACAACGCAGCACCATCAATAGTGTCAACGCGCTGGTCGCCAGAAACGCCGAAAATGCATACGCCGCAAACGAACAATTGCTCTACACGCTCAGCTAACGGACTCGTGTGGAGCAACGAAGGAAGGAGGCGACTCAGATCCGGACGCGCTTTTGATCACGTCCACTCCACCCACTCCACGAGCAGGATCTGACAGACGGTGGCACCCGGCCGACCTGGGTGGTCACTCTCGACCACCTGACGGCACCCAGAAACGCCACGTCTTCGAAGACGTCACTGTCGTTATCGATGAGACGAGCAGCCCCGACTACCCCACGAACTTGCTGCGCGTGTCACAGCTGCGTGAGCACACCGAACCCGCGACCTCAAAGATCGCCTTGGGCGGGGACGGTTATCGAAGGCCGCCGGCTTCGGGCTGTGGATGCGAGTGCTGCAAGACGACGGCACGATCGGCGTGTATGGGCACATCAGCGAGACACTGGTGAGCGTCTGGCAGCGAGTCCTGGCCGGCGCGCAGATCGCAACGGTAGGAAACCGCGGCTACTCCACCGGCCCACACCTGCACTACAAGGTGTGGCAGCAAGATGGACCCAAACTCGATCCTGCACCGTGGTTGAGAACCCGGGGAGTCTACGTCGTCGGACGACCCGCCTTATCGGCGCGCGGGAGGTATGAGGACGAGTGGTCCCGCAGGTGTCGCGAGAGTTGTCGCACCACGGCCTCGACGTCGGCGAGCGGTGGCGAACACGCATCGGCGGGGACTACCTGTGGGGTGTCGCCACACGGCAATAATGAGGTCGACGTGACCGCTCGGCGGTCGCCCACCACGAAGACGTTTCGAACCTTCTCTCGCGCTGTGCAGCGGGTAGAGGAGCGCACAGCATTCAACTACTATCGTGGATAGTAAACCTAGTCCAGGCGCCGAGTGAGAGGGTTCGCCACAATCGATGGGCCGCGTAAGAAGGACTCGAGCTATCGAAGAGCCACGTGATCTCTTGGCGGCTTACGGTGCGCAGCCGCAGTGCTCGAGCGCTCGTGGATGCCGCGGGTCGGTCCGGGCAGGTATTCCGCGACTGCTGATGCTCGCAGCCCTGACGGCTGTGGTGATGTTATTGACCTCGTGCAGCTCAACCGGAGGCGCCGCCTACAGCAACGAGATTCAGGCCGTTGACAGCTTCGCCGACATCGCACAGCCTTCCATTGCTGTGGCCACCGAAGGTGGCGGTCGACTCGCGCCCAACGCGGTTGTCGAACCTGGGCTTCCTATTGTTGTCACGGCCAGCCGCGGCGCGTTGACAAAAGTCCGTATCCCCACAGCCAGCGGCCGTCCCTTGGCGGGCTCACTGAGCGAGGACGGCTCAACGTGGACAAGCACCCAACCCCTGGGATATTCGAAGCGGTATTCCGTTCAAGCCGAGGCCGTGGGCGTGGGCGGTCGATCGGTCGTCTCGCAGCGCTTCACCACGACCTCACCGGAGTCACTGACCAGCGCTGCCATCCTCGGCGAGAAAACCGTCGGGATCGCCCACACAGTCGGGGTGCGGTTCGCCGATCCCATCCCCGACCGAAAGAAGGCACAGGCGGCGATCACCGTGTCGTCTGACCCCCAGATGCGGGGTGCGTTCTATTGGATCAGCGACTCCGAAGTCCGGTGGAGGCCCGAACGCTTCTGGACGCCGGGCACCAAAGTCAGTGTCGCCGTCAACATTTACGGAGTCGACCTCGGCGACGGGCTCTACGGCGACGAGAACTTGTCCTACGACTTCACGATTGGCCGAGCTCAGGAAATCGTTGCCGACGACAACACCAAAACGATAGTCGTCAAACGAGACGGCAAGGTCATCCGCACGATGCCGACCTCGTTCGGCAAAGACAGCACTCCGACGCCCCGCGGTATCTACATGATCGGAGATCGCGTCGAGCACATCATCATGGACTCGTCCACCTACGGAGTGCCTGTCGAGTCCGCAGCGGGATACCGCACACCCGTTCAATGGGCGGTGCAAATGTCCTACAGCGGCATTTACATGCACGGCGCACCGTGGTCGATGTCGGCGCAAGGCAGCAGCAACGTCAGCAACGGTTGCCCAAACCTGAGTCCCACTGACGCGGAATGGCTCGTGAAGAACACCCTGCGCGGTGACCCCGTCACGGTCAAGAACACCAACGCCGACACACTCCCGGGAGTTGATGGACTCGGCGATTGGAACATCCCGTGGCCACAATGGAAGAACGGCAACGCAGACACCTAGGCGCCCCCGCCTGGCTGGAGTTCGTCGACGCTCAGCACGTTCTTCCGACCATGCACGGCCGGGGCGAGTTCACGACGGGCTCACCCGCTCACTGTCTCAGGCGCTTCTCGCGGTGTACAGAACTTCGCTCGAATGCAGCACACCACCACTCGCGACGAGTGCTACTACCGGTCACCCACTGAGCCAGGGGTTAATTCACGAGGGCCGTTGGTCAGTCATGTCGAGACCCTGTGCGGGCGAACCGGTGCCGTGAGGATCAACATCAATAACGAGCAGCGGCGGCATAGCGTCCGTCGGTACTACCTGTGCGAGGCGAGGCTGATCTGGCCGCGTGGGACGACAACCACGCCGCGCGCCGTTCGGGTCTTCTTGGCCGATCCCGGCGTTCGTTTGGCCGGCGGACCGTGCACGGAGTGTCGTCAGAGACGTCAACCCGCACTTCGCCACCTTCGGTGCCAGCTCCCTTGCGGTTACCAACATTCTCGCCGACCCGCACGTCGACACCATCGACGACGACCCTACGGTCGATCCACCGCGCTACCTCTGATGGCCGAGCATTTCGGAGAGGACCCTAAAGACCTTGTTGTTGATGCGGTCGATGACCGGTGCGGCGATGGGCTAACCCCACTTTCCGGCTTCATATCCAGCATCCGCCCAAATGTCCATAATAGGTTCGTTGACAGGATGTGCGCCAGTTGTGGGGTAAATGAGCCATTCTGAAACGAATTAAAGCGACCTTTGCCGTCCGGTGTCACGATCTCATCGGAGTCTGGGTAGGCCAGGTATCCGCACTGAGCTTCGAGGCCACCCGCCGTGGCTTCTACGTCAGTACTGATCGACTCGGCATCCGCCGCCGCACCCACCACGAGGGCGTGAGCGCCACGAGATGCGCCCACTTTCAAAGACGACGTTGTGCTGCCGCGACACCGAGCCCTACCGCGGCCCGCGTCGCTCCCGCACAATCACCCCGACTGCCTTGTGCGTCCGGTGTGCCCGACCTCCCGAGACGAGGTCGCCGGCCCCGACCGGTTGCGGTTTGTCTGCCGGCTGCGCCGTCACCTCATCGGAGCGGCTACGCCGCGCCCTGAGCCCTTCGGGCTGAGTTGGTTTGCGTTGCCCTGCCGCATTCTCTTACCTCCACTCGCGGCCCGCAAGGGCGTGAAAAACTAACCCGCCCTACGGGTTTGCAGGCCTACGGCCCGGATGACTTTTTCACTTCCTCGCTTGCAGCCCACTCCCTCCGGCAAAGAGATGGCCAGTGCAAACGCAAACCAGCACTCACAACGGGAGGGGTCACCATGACCAGCGCCACCACCACCGCCTACCAGCTGTGCAACAGCTGCGCGGTCGCCGTCGCCTACGGAGACATGACCGCCCTCAACACCGAGAGCACCGCCCAGGTCCTGGCGTTCATGGCCGATCACGGTTACCTGACCCAGGCCGACGACATCGACCCACCCGGCTACTGGCTCTGCGAATGCTGCGGAATCGACCAACTCGGCGCAGGCCGCACCTTCACCCACGACTAACCCGCACAACAACCCGAAAGGACCCACCGACATGAACGCCCTGGATCGCCACCAAGGACCCCGCCAACGTCGACGCCGCCGCCGACCAGATCGCCCAGCACGAACCGAACCGCCTCACCGAGGCCGACGGCGACCGCGAATTCGCCGTGTGGATGTACGGAGTCGACCGAGCAATCCGCAGACGCACCAACGGATTCAGCCACCGCGACCTGCCCGATTTCGGCTGGAAAGACGCATACAACAACGACCTGTCCCCCGCCCTCGCCGCCGCCGACGCGATCGCCCACTGGGAAGAGATCGGCGACCTGTAAAAGAAGCTTCCGCGTCGCAATCCGGTACGCGGACAAAAGAAAACCCGGCCAGGGTCAAGCTGGCCGGGGTCTCACCCACCACAGTAAGGGAGAAACCCCATGACACACAACACCACCACCGAGACCGTCACCGCGACGGGCGAGCTGCGCCACCTCAACCCGGCCGATCTGGTCATCGACACCAACATTCGCACCGAGGCCGAGGCCACCCTGACCGCCGAGTTCGTCGATTCGATCCGCGACGGCGTGCGCCAACCCATCCTCGCTGTCGAGGTCGACGGCGAGGTCCGGGTACGCGACGGGCAGCGCCGCACGCTGGCCGCGCGCGAAACCGAGCTTGCCACCGTCCCGGTCTACGTCGTGCCGGTCGCGTCCGACGCCGACGACAAGGCGTTGACCATCGACCGGATCGTGGAGCAGCTGGCCAGCTTCCAGCGCGAAGGACTCCGCACCCGCGACCGCGTGGCCGCGATCGAACAACTCTCCCTGGCCGGGATGTCGGCGACCAAGATCGCCAAGACGATCCGCACCAAGAAGAAGGACGTGGACGCCACCCTCGCGTTGGCGAAGTCCGAAACGACCCTGGATTTGATCGAGCAGGGAGCGGGGTTGACGTTGGAGCAGTCCGCGACCGTCGCGGCCTACGACCACGACCCCGAAGCGCAGCAATGGCTCCTAGACGCCGCCGCACGCGGCGTGTTCGAGCATCAGGCCAAGCAGTTGGCCGACAACGCCGACGAGCGGGTCGAGCTGCTGGCCCAGGTCGCCGTCTACACCGCCGACGGCATCGAGGCCGTGACCCGTAGACCCGAGCACCGGCACACCCGCGCCCAGTTGGAACACATCGAGACCGCCGAGGGTAAGCCCGTACAGATTGAGGACGTGCCAGTGAGTCAGCGTCTCGCCTACGTGTGGGCCGACGTGACCGAAGGGTGGGTCGACGCCGAGGGCAACAGCATCGACGAGCACCTGATCGACTTGGACCTCACCGACGAGGACACCCCCGCTGACGCCCAGCCCGACGAGGGATTGCACGACCCGCGTGCCCTCACTCGCCAGGCGAGCCGGTCAATCGAGACCACTTGGTATGTCAGCGAGTTCCGCGACCTAGGAATGAGGTTCCGTACCTACAGCAGCACCCCGAGCAGCGCAACCGCCACCGCTGACCTCAGCGATGACGAGAAGGAGGCCCGGAAGCAGGAACGTCGCCGGGTGCGGGTCCTCAACACCGCGAGCGTGACCGCCCGCGAGGTGCGGATCGAGATGCTGACCGCGTGGCTGGCCCGCAAGACCCTGCCGAAGGGCAGCGCCCCGAAGGTCGCGAAGTTCATCGCCGAATCGATGCGCGCCCATCACGACATGTTCGGAGCGAACAGCATGCAGGGCAACGCCGCCGAGATCGCGGCCACGATCCTCGGAGGCGAGCCCGCCGAGCTGATCGAGCAGGCCACCACCGCCGACCGCGCCCAGATCATCGGACTCGGCATCGCGCTTGCGTCGCGGGAAGCGCACATGTGGAAAGACGCCTGGCGCAACGTCGGTGACCGCAACTACCTCGGCGGCAGCCAGGTCAAGGCCCGCGCTGGCTACCTGCACTTCCTCGTCGAGGTGACCGGCTACACCCTCTCCGACGTCGAGCAGGTCATCGCCGGTGACAAGCAGGCCGCCGACGTGCCACTCGACTAGACACCCGACGCTAGCCGCTCTTAGACTGAGTCCTTGCCTATGTCGTGAACATGGCCGCAGGTTGCGTTTCGTCACGTGTGACGAAACGCATTGTGCAGCCGCGCGTTCCAAGTGGATTGTGCTCAGCGGCGAACCGCCCGACAGGCTTTGTCGAAGTACAGCATCCGGGGTCTGTCGAGCGATGTGACAGTCGGTGACCGGGATGACCTACCATGCCTGTGGTCGGTCTGGTCACCGTTCGTCCCCGTCCGCCGGCCGTGTGTCCGCACACGAACCCGAATTCCGTTGAAATCAAACGACTGCTGTCGTCAGCAGTCGCCAGCGCCACCGGTTCCGACGGTGAGTTTTCGCTGCCGAACACACAGGGAGGGTAATTCCGATGCCGCACAATGAGTCACGGCCCGACCGGTCGTCGGTGGCGGACAAGGTCGCCCAGACCACCGGGGAAGCCATCCGCGCGGCGCGCGCCCACGACTCCGAGGCGTTCGGTGCCGCGACCGACCTTCTCGCGTTGCACCCCGAGTCGCGAGAAGTGCATGCGATCACGCTGCGCGAACTCCTCGAGACCGTGTTCCCCGATGGGCTGACCGGCGATGATGTGTCCGAGGTGATGACCAGCACCAGCCGTGCCGCCGCCTCATGGACTGCCGCCGCCAGTCCCGCAGCGGTAGCCCTGGTGCTGACCGGCGCGTTGGGGGTGGGCGACACCGCCGGCGCCGATGCGCTGCCATCCGCTGGCCTACCGGACGCGGAGACCACCGCCGCTGCCCTGGTGGTCATCACCGACCTCACGGCACGTGCCGACGTCGACCCGATGGAGTACGTGACTCGGGCTGTGGACGAGATTCGTCGCGCCCAGACGATGGAGATGCCTTGATCGGTGGTCGCACGGTGACCGCGATCCGCTGGTCGCCTTGGACCACGACTTCGCGCGTGACCAACTGCGAGCGCCCGGCGAGGTCGAACGCATCTGCGGCAACTGCGAATCTCGACTAGATCTCCCCTGCGGTCATTCGCTTGCGACGCGTATGACGACCTTGCCGCGCACGTGACCGGACTGGCTCCACTCGTGCGCGTCGGAAGCATCAGCGAGATCGAACACCTCCGCAATCTCCGGCGTGAGATCGCCTGCGTCGGCGAGTCGGGCGAGTTCGGCAAGGTCCGTGGCGTCGGGACGCACCCAGACGTAGTGGCCGCCGAATTCGTCGCGCGCCCGCGCGTCGGTGATCGAGGCGACCGTGCCGCCGTCGCGCAACACGTCCTCGACCGAGTCGAGTGCGTCGCCGCCCACGTAGTCGAGGATGACGTCGACACCCTGCGGCTCGAGTGCCCGTACCCGGTCGGCGAGGCCCTCGCCATACGTCGTGGGCTCGGCGCCCAGACTGCGGAGATAGTCGTGGTTCGACTCCGAGGCCGTCCCGATCACGCGTGCGCCCAGGGACCGGGCGATCTGCACGGCGAACGATCCGACTCCGCCCGCGGCGGCGTGAACCAGCACGGTGTTTCCGGACTGAACTCCTGCCCGGCGGATGGTCTGCAGAGCGGTGAGACCGGCCAGCGGGAGCGCCGCAGCCTCTTCGAACGACCAGTTCGACGGCTTGTGTGCCAGGGTGCGCACCGGGGCGGCGACGAACTCGGCGAACGTCCCGCCCGCCACTTCCCCACCGACGACGTCTTTGCGGACGTAACCGAACACTTCGTCGCCGACTTGGAACTCAGGTGTGTCCAGGCCGACCTGCTCGACCACTCCCGCGACGTCCCAGCCCGGGACCACCGGGAAGACGGTGTCCATGATCTCGGCGAGATAGCCCTCGCGAACCTTCCAGTCCACGGGATTCACACTCGAGGCGCGGACACGCACCAGCACGGAGTCGGGTCCGACCTTGGGCGTGGGCAGGTCGGTCAGTTCCAGGACGTCGGGACCGCCGAAGCGGTCATAAGTGATTGCTCGCATGGTGGCACCAACGGGACGCTCGACGGAATGATTCCAACAGCTCTGCGATGTCTGCCGACGTCCCATCGTCGTGATGCGTACCGAATGCGCCCCATATCCGGCAGGCCGGGACGTGGTCCATCGCGGGGACAACCAGCGCAATCCCGGCCCGAGCCTGCTGGACTAAGCCCGGTCGCAGCATGAAAAACATTGTGCCGTAGTGTTTTCACCCGTGAATTTCGCTGCTGCCGATGCCATCGTGACCGACTCCACTGCCCACGCCTGCGTGTGGTGCTCATCCAGCGACGACATCGCAGAACTCCGCGGCGAACCGCGGTGCGGGCGCTGCCGCGAGGCAGAGCAAACTATCGCGGCGGCCCGCGAGTTCGTCGGTTTCTACGGGCTACGACCTTTGGGCGCGTCGATGACGTCCGACGACGAAGAGGAACGCGAACACCGGGTGGCGGCCCGTGACGCCTGGGCAGTGCTGAATCGGACCCGCACACAGCCCCCACTGCGCGTCCGGTCCGGCCAGCGCGGTGTGACACGATCCGCGTCCACCACCACAAACAAGGACGGCAGCACAACGGCTCGCAAAGCCAAGAACGTCGGGGCCGGAAGCGCCCGCCCTGCGGACGTCTCCCGACCCGACCATGAGGAGCTCATGAGCCGTGCGCAGTCCTTGCTGGCGCAGCTCGCCGAGATCGAGCAACGGCTGGCAGTCGCGCAGGCGGACCCCGGACTGAGCGGCAAGGCCAAGGCGAGCGACTTGACCGCCAAGCGCGATTCGGTGCTGCGTACGCTCGCCGCTCTGGAAAAGGCCAAGCGGGCCCTGGAGCCGGCCTGAGTTCTCACGTGCCAGGACGGTTGTGATCCGGAAGGCGATGAACCGTCACCCGATCCTCCTCACGGAGTAGCGGACGGAGATTGTGCGGTCCACAGCGATTCCACTGTCACCGCCACAGCGACACGATCAGGACGAGGATGAGCAGCTTCAGGGCCCAATCCCCGAGGTGTACAGCTGCCGCGGACAGGACCGTTCCCTCGTGGAAGACCGCGCCCGCGAACAGAACCAACGGGATGAGGAACAGCCCCGCGGCGAGCAGAAGTGCACCGGTGGCATCCGGATCGAGTTGCGCGACCAGACCGGCGACCAGGAGTACGAGCAGTGCGTTGCGGATGAGTTCGACAACCGGCGTCGCCCAGGCCGGTCGGTGTACTTCCGCCGCGGCGGGTGCACCCACGACGCCGTAGTACACACCGCTCACCAGGAACGCGGCGACCGTTGCGGCCACGCACGCCAGTACGTTCACGCTGCCCAATGTCTCATCCGATCGGTGGTAGGTGCAGGGTCTGACACCACCCCGATACAAAACTCATCGGTGGTAGAAGTGTTGCCCCGACCCAAAGCACACGCGTGCGTCGGCTTCTCAGTCGGCAGCGACTCCGGAGAAGAACGTCCGGACGGCGACATCGGCGGCGCGGCGACGCGACATCACCCCGCCGGCGATCGAGACCGCACCGACAAAACAGAGTGAATAGAACACCCCGGCCAGCCATCTCGTTTCGAGATCATCGGCGATGGCACCGTCTTTCTGCGCCCGAGAAAAGATCTCCGGAAGCATCTGGTCCTCTTCCTCAGCCCACTCCGGGTGGCCGTCGAACCGGTGTGGGTCGGCGAACAGGAACACGATGACGTCGTCGATGCCGATGATCACCCGCATCAGCGATTCGAGTGCTGCGCGAGCCGATTCGCACCCGTCGACCGCTTCGCTCGCCTGCCGCTCGAGAACGCTCCTCGCCTCGACGAGCGCCGTATCGACGAGAGACTGACGGTCGGGGAAGTGGCGGTGCAAGGTGCTGCGGCTGACGTCCGCCCGGTCGGCGATGTCGCCCAGGGACGTCGAGAAATCAGTTGCCCACGCCGCGATGGCGGCTGACACTATGGCCTGTCGGGTGCGCAGGCGCACGCCCGAGACGGCAGCCGGTTCCGGCGCATCGTTCACCTGGCCGAGACTATCCACCACACTCGGGTATCTGCAACACACTTGATTGAAAATGGGACACCAATGTGTCATTGTAGAGCTTGCATGTTCCGCTCGGGAGGGCTCACACCATGACGACTTCGACAACCGCGGCCGATCCCGGGCAGACCCCGGATATGCCCATGCGCGCCAAACTCGCGATCCTCTGGGACTACATACGTCCGTACCGGGGCGTCCTTGCCGTGGGCGTCGTCCTCGGGTTACTCGGCACCGCTGCCGAACTCGCGACCCCGCTGGTCACGAAGTGGGTGCTCGACGGTCTTGCCGTGTCGGAATCTCTGGCGGCGCCGATCACAGTCCTGGCCGTGTTGCTCGTCGCCGGGTCGGTGATCGGTCTGATCCAGACGATCATGTTGGGAACCCTGGCCGAACGCATCATTCTCGCCACCCGCACCGGACTCATCGGACACCTGCTCCGCGTCGAGGTCCCCGAGCTCGCCCGTAGGTCGAGCGGCGAGATGGTCGCGCGCGTCACCTCCGACACCCTGCTGATCCGCGAAGCGACGACGTCGAGCATTGTCAACGGTGTCAACGGTTTCGTCGGTATGGTCGGCGCGCTGGTACTCATGGCGTTTCTGGACCTCCCGCTGTTCGCGACCACGATGGTCGTCGTGGTCATGGTCGGGATCGCCGCCGCCGTACTGATGCCGGGGTTGGCGAAGGCGCAGCAGGACGCGCAGGCCCAGATCGGTTTCCTGGGTGGCCGATTGGAGGGGATCCTTCGATCGATTCGCACCGTCAAGGCGAGTCGGGCCGAGGCGCGGGAATCCGACCGGATCGGAGAGTTCGCGCACCGGTCGGCGAGCAAGGGAATCCGGGCCGTGCGTATCGAAGCATGGGCCTGGACGATCACCGGGTCCGGGATCAATCTGGCGGTGATGGTCGTCCTGGCGTTCGGGGCCTGGCGCGTCGCCGACGGTTCGATGGCCGTCAGTACTCTGATCGCATTCCTGCTCTACGGATTCCAACTGATGATGCCTGTCTCGCTGCTCACCCAGAGTGTCACGGCCTTGCAGTCGGGATTGGCCGCGGCTGCGCGGATTGCCGAGATCTCCGACCTGCGAACCGAATCCGACGACGAGGTGGTGGCGAATCGCACGTCGGCTCGGGTCGACCGGACCGCGTCCGCACTCGAACTGCGCGACGTGGTGTACCGATACGCACCAGACTCCCCCGCTGCGCTCAACGGCATTGACCTGACGATCCCACGCCGCGGACACACTGCCATCGTCGGACCGTCGGGTGCCGGGAAGACGACCATCTTCTCCCTCTTCCTGAAGTTCCTACGACCGGATCGCGGCGAGATCGTGCTCGACGGTCGGCCGCTCGACCAGTGGACACTCCACGATCTGCGAGCACGCATCGCCTACGTGGAGCAGGACACCCCTCTGGTCCCCGGAACGGTCCGCGACAACCTCGTCTACGCGGCGCCCGAGGCGACAGACGACGAGGTGTGGCGTGCCCTGTCGGCCGTCCGGATGGATGAGCGTGTCCATTCCATGCCCGACGGCCTACTCACCGACGTGACCACGTCAACGCTGTCGGGCGGGGAACGGCAACGCATCGCGCTCGCCCGCGCGCTGGTCGTCGACCCAGAACTCCTCCTGCTCGACGAGGTGACCGCGCAACTCGACGGGTTGACCGAGGCGGCTGTGGCCGAGGGCATCCGGCGACAGGCCACTCGCGGAGCCGTCGTCACCATCGCGCATCGGCTCTCGACGATCATGGACGCCGACCAGATCGTCGTCCTCGAAGCCGGTCGGGTGCGGGCGGTCGGCAACCATCGGAGCTTGCTAGCCACCGATGAGCTCTATCGAGAACTGGTGGCCGCCATGCGTATCGACACCGACGTGGACGCTGCCGAGCTGAATTGATCCGACAGCCGCCCACCCGGCACAGGCCGGGTGGGCGGGTGTCGCCGGCGGGTCGGGTCAGAACCGCCCGACGACCACGTTGGTGGTCTGGACCCGTGCCCGGCAGTCGCCGTCGGTGAAACGGACCCGGGTGAACACCTCGTCGGCACCGTCCCGGTCCTCGTTGAGAACCGAGCTCGGAACGACGAACTCCCGGAGATACTCGAGCCCGCGGTCAGAAGCCCGGAGGAAACCTTCGGTCCCGACCGAGGTGCCCGGGAAGTTGCGGTCGTAGAGGTACTGCTCTCTACCGTCGTCGCCCAGCACGATGTAGTGCATTCCACCGCAACCCCGATCGTTGATGTGGGTGACGAATCCGACCGCGTCCGCTCGTGTCATCGGATACAGGCCCTGGATGATGATGCGGTTCTTGCCGGCACCGGTGATGTTCTGGTCGACGATCGTCAGCGTCGCGCCCGGTGTGCGCGCGGGTGCTGCCGAAGCCGTCGTCGCAAGCGGCGCGGCGACGCCGATGGCCGCGGCGATCGACAGTGTCGCGCCGAGGCAAGCGATGACCTTGCCACGACTCCGGGGCGCGCTCATGACCGCACCGCCTCGACGACGCGGTACTCCCAGTCGATGGAGATCCCGCCGGGGACCGGTTGCTGCCGAGACTCGGCGAGGGAGATCAGATCGGCACGCAGTGCGTGCTTGCCGCCCTCGTCGAGCTTCGACGCCGCGGAGAACGTCGGACCGTAGTAGCCGAGGAACAGGTCCGCGAAAGCGGCCGCGTCGACGAACCGAACGGTCAGCACGGCGGTGTGCGAATCGACCGAGTGCACACGATCGCCGAACAGCGATGCGACGTACTGCTGATCGCCCCACCGGGTGGCGGGACGCGCGCCCGGCGGCGGCGTCACGTGGCGGCCGACCGCGGCGAGCATTCCACCGACGAAACCGTCTGCGGTCCAACTCGTGACCACGATCTTTCCGGCCGGACGGACGACTCGGGTCAATTCGCGCGCGGCCTGCTCGTGATCGGCGGCGAACATGATGCCGATCGACGAGATACCGGTGTCGAACGCGGCGTTGCCGAACGGCAGGACCTCGGCCGGGGCTTCCACGAAGTCGACGTCGAGATGTTCTGCGGCTGCCCGACCCCGGGCGATGTCGAGTAGTGCCGGC
Source organism: Gordonia sp. NPDC057258 (assembly GCF_042668985.1). Taxonomy (NCBI): domain Bacteria; kingdom Bacillati; phylum Actinomycetota; class Actinomycetes; order Mycobacteriales; family Gordoniaceae; genus Gordonia; species Gordonia sp. NPDC057258. The sequence goes on along the minus strand of NZ_JBHUXZ010000035.1, from coordinate 4,382 downwards.
ACGTAGTCGATCGCGGTGACGTCGCCACCCTGGCGGGCAGCGGCGAGCGCGGAGTGGCCGGTGCCGGTCGCGACGTCGAGGACACGATCGCCGGGGATGACCGATGCCGCGACCACGGTCGCTTCGTTGACCGGCACGGTCAGCGCGGCGATACGGTTGTAATCGCCGCTGCTCCAGACCTTCTGCTGCTTCTCCCGCAGCGATACCAGGTCTGGTGAGAGAGATGTCGTCATCGGATTGTCCATTTCTGTGTGGTGGGACGACTGGCCGTCGGTGACCGTTTGTCGGTACCGGCGCACCACAACAGTCGGTCACCGGGCATACGGACGGCATCGGTGAGGACCTCCCATCTTTCGCCGAACGTCCTACCCGTGAATGGGTAGACCCACCTATTCGAGCGTCGGGCGGCCTACACTCGGACGGTGCGATTGTTGGAGAGAACCGAGCAGTTGTCGCAGATCAGTGCGGCATTTGACCGGTTGCCGGTGGGTTCGGCCTTCTCCATCGCCGGCGAGAGCGGCGCCGGCAAGACGACGCTGATCGCGCAGGTGTGTGCGACCGCCCGGGACGTGCGTGTGCTGCGGGTGGCCTGCGATCCGCTCGACACACCACGTCCATTGGGTCCCGTCAAAGACCTGGGCATCGGTGTGCAACCGATGATGCTCGCCGACGTCTGCGAAGCCGCCTTCGCTCATCTGGGGGCTGAACCGACGCTTCTCGTGGTCGAGGATCTGCACTGGGTCGACGCCGCGTCGACCGATGTGCTGAGGTTCCTGTGTCGACGCATCGAGTCGATGCCGCTCGTCCTGCTCCTGACGCATCGAGAGCTCGAGCCCCAGGCGGCGGCGCGTGCCCTGCTCGTCGAGGGCGTGTGCCGGATCGAGCTGCCGCCGCTCAGTGTCGCGGCGATCGCGGAATTGGTCGAGGGTACGGGTCTCGATCCCGTGCGGGTCCATGCCGCGACCGGAGGTAACCCCTACTTCGCGACCGAGGTCTCCCGCGAACCCGACCTGCCGATCCCGTCGTCGGTGCGCGATGCGGTCCTGGCGCGGACGACCAAGGTCAGCGCGACCGATTTCGAAGCCCTCCAACTGATTGCGGCGTCGCCGGAACGGGTGTCGGACACCGCGCTGCCGGTCCTGCGGATCGGTTACCCCACTCTGCAGCGTCTCGCCGACACGGGACTTCTGGAATGGGGGCCCGACGGCATCCTATTCCGACACGAATTGGCCCGTCGGGCAATCGAATCCACGATTCCGCCGGGCGGGGTGGCCCATCTGCACGCGCAGCTCCTGGACGCACTCGAGCAGTTGGGCACCGTGCACCCGTCGGTGTTGACCCACCACGCCGTCGCCGCCCGGGACTTCGACCGCGCCGTCCGTCATGCCTGCGCCGCAGCCGAGGACGCCATCCGCGGCGGAGCGCACACCGAGGCCGTCGCGTACTACGAGATCGCCAAGCAGCACCAAGTCAATGCTCCGGCTCGCGAGCGTGCCGAACTGTTGTTGGCGCTGGCCAACGAGCAGTACATGGTCAGCCGACTGCGCGATGCGATAGCCAGTGTGAACGAGACCTTCCCGTTGTGGACCGAACTGGGTGACGACACCGGGTTGGCCACGGCACATGTGGCCGTCGGGGTCTACGAGTACTACAGCGCGCACCGGCAGAGCGCGGAATCGCACCTGGGCCGTGCCGCGGAGATCGCCTACGGGACAGGGGCGTCGACGGTGTACAGCGAGGCCCAGATCCACCGCGCGTTTCTCGCGTTCATGCGGGGCGACGTGTCGGGAACGGCGTCCCTGCTGGCCGACACCGCGTCGGCATCCGACGAGGAACTGCGGCTGTGGAACAAGGTCGTCTCGGACTCGGCTGCGCTGTCCACCGGCGAAGTCGACTCTCGCAGCAGACTTCTCGATCACATGGAAACCGCCCGCACCCTCGGCTTCGACGAACTCGCCTCAACCGTCTATTCACAGGTGGCCAGTCTCGATGTCGAACAGGGAAGGTACCGGGCCGCCGACCGGATCCTCGACGCGGGTCTCCCGTTCACGGTGGAGCGCGACATCCAGATCTGTCGCCACTGGCAGACCGCTGTGCGGAGTCGCCTGCATCTGACCCGCGGACACTGGAACGGAGCCCTCGAGGACGCCGGGGCGGTCATCGACGCCGACGGGATGCCGATCGCCACGCTGTGGCCGCTCCTGGTCACCGTGCTGGTGCCGCTCCGATGCGGCGCGTCGTTCGACATCGACGAGATTGAGAACGCCTGGACCCTCGCCAACCAGATCGATGAACCCCTCCGACGGCTCGCGGTCCTGACCGCCCTGGCGGAGATCAGTTGGATGACCGGGACCGAGGACGCCCGGGTCACCGCGGCGCACACCCTCGACGATGACGGAACAGAATGGGGCACAGGGAGCCTCGCTGTCTGGCGTGCGAGGCTCGGGTGGTCGACGCAGACCGGGCCGATCGCGGCGCCGTACCGATTGTCGCTCGACGGTCGGCACGCCGACGCCGCGCGCTGGTGGTCGGACGCGGGTGACCCGTTCGCATCGGCGATGTGCTGGTTGGATTCCGACGAACCAGCCCGTGGTGTGACGGTGCTCGACGGACTCGGCGCCGCGGGTACCGCCGATCGTGCGCGTGCGTTGATGCGCGAACGGGGTTGCGGCACCGTCCCGCAGCGCCCTCGGCCCACGACACGAGTGAACCCCGGTGGCCTGACGAACAGGCAACTCGAGGTCGCCCGCCTGGTGGCGGAGGGACTGTCGAATTCGGAGATCGCCAAGCGGCTGTACATCTCGTCGAAAACCGCGGACCATCACGTGTCCGCGGTCCTGGCGAAGCTGGGTATGACGTCGCGTCGTGAGGTGCTCGCGCAGGGCGTCGAGTTGGGGCTCCGTTAGCGCCGAACCCGCGGAACGAAAAAGAAGTGGTGGGCATCGCCGGGCGGTGTTAGCGTGAGCCGCGCTGTCCGGTGGGGCAGCACGAGACCTGGAGGTGAGTCGATGGTTGCCGTCGAGATCGCTGGCATCGTCAGCATCCGAACCATCCCTGTTCCTCCAGCCCGTTACTGATCCTCGAACACCGTTCTCGCACAACCGACTGAGCTGCGAGTCGGATGACACCTGGGGTCGCGGGCATTCCTCGAAAGTCCCCAACAGTGAATTCTGCAAGTAATTCGTCCTTCCCCGTCGAGCTCGCCGCTCTCGGCTGGGACGAGCATTTCTCGACCCTGTACACCGACCGCGCGTCCGACGACGAGCTACCAGCTCGCATCGTGCGGGTGGATCGCGGCGGGTGCGACACCATCACCGCATCAGGTCCGGTCCGCGCCATCCGCGGTGTCGGGCGCACTGCGGAGCGCGAACAGTCCGTGTGCACCGGCGATTGGGTGGTGCTGCGCCGAGACGACGGGCAGGCCCGGATCGTGCACCTGTTGCCGCGCCGGACGGCGATCGCGCGCGCGAGTTCGGATCGGACATCGGAACGGCAGGTGCTCGCCGCCAACGTCGACACGGTGATCATCGCGGTGTCGGTCGCGAACAGGGTGAATGTCGGTCGCGTCGAACGCCTGCTGACGTTGGCCTACGACGCCGGCACCCGGCCGATCATCGCGTTGACCAAGTCGGATCTGGTTGACGATCCTCTTCCGGGCGAGGCTGCAGTCGCCGCGGTCGCTCCGGGCGCCGACATCGTGACGACGAGTACGATCACCGGCGCAGGCGTCGACCTCCTCGAGTCCACCATGACCGGTACCGCCGTCCTGCTGGGCTCGTCCGGCGCCGGCAAGTCGAGCCTGGCCAACGCACTGCTCGGTCGTGAACAGATGGCGGCCAACGAGATTAGGACGGTCGACGGGAAGGGCCGGCACACGACGGCGCACCGCGAGCTGCTGCTCCTGCCGGGAGGCAAGGTACTCATCGACACACCTGGCCTGCGTGGGATCGGGGTGCAGGATGTCGCCGAGGCGGCCGGCCGTACGTTCGCCGACATCGAAGAGCTGGCTCGTGAGTGCGCGTTTCGCGATTGCGAACACCGCAGTGAGCCGAGATGTGCCGTACAGGAGGCGATCCGGGACGCCCGGCTCGACGCCGGCCGTCTGGAACGCTATCGCAAGCTGCTGAGGGAGAGTGAGTGGTCGGCCGCTCGGGGCGACGCCCGACAGGCGAGCAAGCGGAGCAAGCGGGACAAAGCGATCACGCGAGACATTCGCGCGATGTACCGGTTCCGGGACCGACAGGGCTGACGGGGCCCTTCGTGACGCGCCCTCCGCAAGCTCCGGGAGCTCCTAGTAATAGCTGGAAGGGCTGGTAACTGGGACATCCTCCTGATGTGGTCATAAGGGGCTTGGTTATCCCAACCACAAAAGGAGGATGTCA
>NZ_JBHUXZ010000034.1:0-55904 GCF_042668985.1 Gordonia sp. NPDC057258 | reverse complement strand
CCAACCCCAAAAAAGGCCGGCGTTTCAACACAATCAGGAAAGCACAACCTGACCAAAATAAACCTAGCAAAATGTGACACCCAGGACGGGGCCCGGACGCCACACAAAAAAACAAACATCTACATCCACAAAAGATGCACGATGCCAAAAATTGGCATCAGACAATTCATCATCACACTATCGAGTTCTCAAAGAACACACACCCACCAGCTACCCACCCCTCAACAGGGCTCTCACCAGCAGACTTCGCATTCAACCTTGCCAGCCACCCCGTCTCCGGGGCAACTCTTCCAGCCTACCAGACCCCACCCGCAGCCCGCAACCCCGAAGAATTCCGAACCGCTGAGAGACCCAGCAACCCCAAACACTCTACCCAAGCCACAACGACTCAAGCCGAAACATTCAGGGGCGGCCAGCCAAGAAACCCGGTCTCCACTCCCCACCATCAGACCCTTCCAGGTCTTCCGGGGCGGCGCCGTGGCTCGCTGACTCGAAGAAAGTTACGCAACCGGATCGTCGGGGTCAAATCGCCTGCTCGCCGCCCGCCCCAACAGCCATCGCCGCAGGTCATCGCCTGCCGCGCGGAACCGAATCCCGCTGCTGCGCGCGGATTTCGGTGAATCACATCGATGTGACGTGCGTCGCAGACCGTCCTTTCGGACAGGTCATCACCCCCGGTCGGTCAGTTATGCGCAGGTCAGAGCGCTCATACGGTCGAAACATGACCGCGACCGAACTGGCCACGACCCCGACGACCGCGCCCATCGGCTCTTCGCCGGTACCCGGACTCCCAACGCGGGTTGTCTCGTCCGCGCTTGTCCCCGAGGGGTTCACGCGTTGCGGTCTCCTCTCCTGGCGCCGACAGGCGGGCGTCCTGCACATCGCCCATCCCTTCGACGAGCACAGCATCTCCGACGCCGTGGTCGTCGACGGACTCGTCGCCCTCGTCGAGGCCGGCGTGCTGGCCGGCCAGTCGCAGTTCGAATGCGCCGCGATGGGGATCATCCGCACCTCGGCGAGTAGGTACACCGACGCGTGGGCGGCTTTCTACGACAACACGCTTCGCGAACTACGCACGGGCGCATCGGCATTCGCTCCCGTCCACGAACGCGCGCGGAGCCTGGTCTCGGGCGGGGACGTCCTCGAGGTGGGATCGTGCTTCGGCTTCTTCGCTCTCGCCTGCGCCCTGGACGGTCTCCAGGTCGCGGCCTGCGACATCTCGCCCGGAGCGGTGTCGTTGCTCTCCGACGCCGCTCACCGACTCCGACTGCCCGTCGTCGCAACCGTCGGGAACGCGATCGCTCTCCCCTACGCCGACGACTCGGCCGACACCGTCACGCTCATCCATCTCCTCGAACATCTCGATCCCGCGGGGGCGCACGCCGCGATCGGCGAGGCCCTCCGGGTCGCCCGGCAGCGCGTGGTCATCGGCGTGCCGTTCGAAGACGAGCCGAGCCCGCATTTCGGCCACCTCGTCCGGCTCACCGAGAACGACCTGTGCGGCTGGGCTCGAGCCGTCCCGCATGCCGGCGCCGAGGTCGTCGTCGATCACGGCGGATGGCTCGTCCTCACCCCCCGGTCCTGATTCCTCGAGTCCGGCCGCGGGTACCGAGCGACCGCGTCAGATCAGCCCGCGTTTGCTGGCGATGTACACCGCGTCGGTCCGTTTGGACACCCCGAGCTTGCGAATGATGTTGCGAATGTGGAATTTCACGGTCGATTCCGAGATGTAGAGGGTCTCGCCGATCCGCTTGTTCGACAGTCCGTCGGCAAGGAGACGCAAGACCTCGCGCTCCCGGTCGCTGAGTGCCTCGGACTTCTCGTTCTCGCCGGACACCGCGCGGAGGACGACGGCCGCGCTGCGCGGGTCGAAGGCGCTGCCGCCGCCGGACACCGCCTGGATCGCGCGCACGAGTTCGGTCGTGTCGACATCTTTGACCACGTACCCCCGGGCTCCCGCCCGCACGGCGCGTACGACCAGATCGTCGTCGAGGAACGTGGTCAGCACCAGCGCAGCGACCTCCGGGTGGCGCTGCGCGATCTGCTCGATGAGCCGCAGCCCCTCGTACTCGGTGCCCGCCGACAGCTTGAGGTCGACCACGACGACATCGGGGTGTCGGGCGTTCACCTCGGCCAGCGCGGCGTCGGCCGATCCCGCCTCACCGACCACGTCGACGACGTCCTCGCGCTCCAGCAGCGACCGCATGCCCTGGCGCAGGAGGGCGTGGTCGTCGACGAGAAGCGTCCGGATGGGGCGCCTGATGTCGTTGTCGCTCAACCGAACTCCTTCGTTCTGAGCGGGTCGTCGGGCGTCGCGGAGCCGGCCGTGCCGATCGGCAGCACGACCGCGACGCGGATACCGCCGATGCGCGACCGGCGGATCCGCAGTTCGCCTCCGAGCTCGGCGGCGCGCGAGGACATGTTGGCCAGGCCGCGGTGCCGTCCGGCCGTGAGATCGCCGAGCGACGCAGTGCGCATCACCCGGCGCAGATGTTCGGGATCACCTACGCCGTCGTCGTCGACCGACAGTGCGACGGTGTCCGTGGCGTAGGTGAGGGTCACCGTGACCTGGTGGGCACGCGAGTGGACGGCGGTGTTGAAGAGGGCCTCGCCGGCGATCCGCAGCAGGGCGTGCTGGACCTCATCGGCAAGATCGCGCTCCCGGCCGCGCATGTGGACCGCCGTGCGCAGGTCCGGCGGCATGTGCAACGAGCACAGCTCGGTCAGGACGTCGCGCACACTCGGCGACGGCGCGTTCGTGGCGTTGTTGAGCGCGTAGATGAACGACCGCAACTGCTCCACGGCCTCCTTGGTCAGCCGGCCCGCCATCTCCAGGCGATCGAGTGCGGGACCTTCGACGAGGCCGCGACACAGTTCGATCTGCACCCCCGCCGACAGCACCGACTGGGTGACCGAGTCGTGGAGCTCGCGGGCGATCCGTCCGCGCTCCTCGTTGAGCACGGTCGCCCGCATCGCCGCCGACAGTTCGCGCTGGGTACGTTCCAGTTCGGTGTTGCGCTCGGCGAGTTCCATTGCGTGGCGGTCGGTCTCGGAGAACAGCTCGGCGTTGAGCAGTGCGACGATCGCCTGGCTGGCCAGGATGCGCAGCACGACGAGATCGGTGGGATCGACCATGCGACCGACCGGTGTCCAGGCCGACAGTCCCCCGACGACGTTGCCGTCGAGTTCGACGGGGACGTGGACGTGGTCCTCCTGGAGGATCGCGCCGTGCAGGACGGTCTCGTGTCCGCGGAGGATGTCGTTGAGCCGGTTGAGCACCTCGTCGGGCAGGTCGTCGGGTGTGGCGGCCCGCTCGGACCCTTCGAAGGCGTAGAGCCGACCACCGCTCGCGCTGATCAGGTGTCGCGGGGCCGACTGCTCGAGCCGGCCGTCCGCGAGCGCGAAGACGACCCAGTCCGCGCCCAGATGGTCCCGCGCCGCCTCGACGACCGCGATGACCAACGCCTCGGGCCCTTCGGCGGTACGGACGAGAGCACGCGAGATCCGCTCCAGCGCACCGACCACCCGACTCAGCCGCGCCTCGACCCCGCGCAGCGCCGCGTAGTGGCTGCCCTTCACGCTGCGGAGTCCGACCAGGCTCTCGAGGTCGGCCTGTTCGGGGAGAGCGCTTCGCTCGGGCGACGGACCGGTCATCACAGCGCTTCGGCGTAGAGGTCCCGGATGCCTGCGGCCTGCGGACGCCGCGGGTTGGTGGTCATGCACGAATCGGCCAGCGCGTGGGCGGTGAGGCGGTCGAGGTCGGCGCTGCGCACGCCCAGCGGTTCGAGCGACGCCGGCATGCCGACCCGGGCGCCGAGCGCGGCGATCGCATCGGCCAGTCGGTCGGCGACGGTCCGGGCGTCGCCGGATGTCTCGACCCCGATGGCGTCGGCCAGGTCGACGAAGCCGTCGGCACACACATGGGCGTTGTAGCGGATCACGTGCGGCAGCAGGACGGCGTTGATCGCGCCGTGCGGGGCGTCGCAGTGCCCGCCGACCGGGTGACTCATCGCGTGCGTGGCGCCGAGAATCGCGTTGGTGAACGCCATCCCCGCCCGTAGTGCCGCGAGCGACATCTCCTCGGCCGCTACCCGGTCCCGCGGATCGTCGACGAGGCGTTCGAGATGCGTCCACACGCCGCGAATGGATTCCAGCGCAAGCGAATCGGTGAGTCGTCCGTGCGCGAGCGAGACGTAGGCCTCGACGCAGTGGGTGAGTACATCCATGCCGACCTGGGCGGTGACCGCGGCGGGCGCGGTCATCAGCAGGGTCGGGTCACTCACCGTCACGTCCGGCACGAGTGAACGCCCGATGATGGTCACCTTGGTACGCCGCTCGGCGTCGTTGATGATGCAGAACTGGGAGACGTCGGCGCCGCTGCCGGCCGTCGTCGGCACCGCGATGAGTGGCGGGAGCGGTCGTCGGGCACGGTCGATTCCCTCGTACTCGAGGATGTGACCGCCGTTGGCCGCCAACACCGCGACACCCTTGGCGGCGTCGATCACCGAACCGCCGCCCAGGGCGACGAGGCCGTCGGCATCGTGTGCCTTGTAGGCGAGGAACGCCGCCGCGACCTCGCCGGACCGCGGGTTGGGCGAGACATCCAGGTACGACGCCGCGTCGAGGCCGCCGGCACGCAGCCCGGCCATCAGCTGTGCGTACCAGGGGGTGCGTTCCAGACAACGATCGCTGACCACGAACGGTCGGCGCATCCCGAGTCCCGCCGTCGCGACCGGCACCTCCCCGAAGGCGCCCGGGCCCAGCACGATCTCCGGGGTGTGGAACTTGGCGACCTGGCCCGATGCGCGCCGACGGACGTCACCCACCATTCGTCCCGCCTCCGTTCCATCCACTCCGACCGCACCGTCCGACCACCTCGCCCCGGCGGTACCCCGACGCTACCCAGGTCACCTCAGCGCCGCACCCAGCTCGTCACAACGCGCGAGCATCTCGGCGCCGTCACGCACGCTGACGACTCCGCTGCAGTGCTCGGCGTAGTCGGCCATCGCGCACCCGGATTGCGCCCAGTAGCGCTCGGGTTCCGGTGTGATCCAGGCGATTCGGTGCGATCGGCGACCGACCTCGGCCACCAGGTCGACACGCGGATCGAGACCATTGCTGCGCGCATCCCCGACGACGAGCACCGATGTCCGCCTGCTGATCAGGTCCCCGCAGCCGCCCAGCAGTTCGCCGAACATGCGCCCGTAGTCGCTCGTCGCGGCGAGATCCAGACCGTCGGCGGCGAGCACCGCCGCGAGAGCCGAGTCGGCCGCCGCGGACCGCAGTGCGGTCGTGACGCGCACCGGCCGATCGACGAACGCGACGACCTCGCAACGGTCGCCGAAGCGATGCAGAGTCTGCGCGAGACGCAGGATGAACCCGGTGACCGGCCGGACCGACAACGACACGTCGACGAGGACCAGCAGCCGGACCGGGCCGGGCCGCCTGCGGCGCCGCCACAGTTCGGCGGGCACACCGTCGGTCGCGACCGACGCGCGCATCGTCGCCCGGATGTCGAGGACACCCCGGTCGACCGGGCGGACCACCCGGCGCGGGGCGCCGCGCATGCGCTGGATCAGCCGGTGGCAGGCGCGATCGATCTCAGCTTGGTCGACATACCCCTCGGCCGACCGGTCGGCGCCGGAGACCGCCTCGGCGCCGCCGTCGGCGTCCAGGCGTGCGACCAGCGCGTCGACGAAAGCACCCAGTGCCCGTTCCAGTTCGGTCCTCCGGGCGTCGCCGAGGTCGTCGTTGCCGTCGGTGCCGTATGCCTTGCGCGGATCGTAGGCGTCGAGTGCGGCGAGGATTGCGTGGGCCCCGGTCAGCCCGAGCGGCCGGCTCGAGACCCGGGCTGCCGATCCGGTCAGTTCGCCGACGGTCGACGAGTCGGCGGTGTCGACCTCGACCGTGTAGGTCACTCCCCCACCGGTCGTGCCGCCGTCCGGGTCGACGCCGAGCTGCTCGGCGCCGGCCGAGACGCTGAAGTCGTTCTCCTCCCGGTGAGCGCTCTCGGCGTCCCGGTGCGCGGCGTCGGGATCGTCGGCCATCAGGTGGCCGATCTCGTCGGTGTGTTCGTCGGCGCCGATCTGGCGGGCCGCGCCCTCGAATTCCTCGTCCCAGACCACGTCATCGGGCAGATCGGCCGCGACGCCGCGGGCCCGTGGAAGGTCGTCCTCGTCGGCGCGATCGGGTTCGGCGCCGAGGAAGAAGAGCTCGAAGGCCCGCTCGAAACCCGCTGTCTCGTAGCCATATTTGACGCACACGCTCTGTAGCGCCGCACGCAGGACCGCCGGCTCGGCGGCGCCGACCATCGACAGGGTCCGCCGGATCTCGATGACCTCGGCGGGCGAGGCCGCGATCCCGGAGCTCCGCAGGACCCTTCCGAACGCGACCGCGAGCAGGTCGAGCGGGTCCGCCCGCCTCGCGGCGGCGACGGGTACCGGGGTGGCCGACGCCGCAGTCATCGGCGTCATCGTCCCGGTCGGACACCCGCACTGCGGGCGCGCCCGGCACCGAAGGCGCGCGCGGTCACCGACCCGCCGGGCGTCGTGCCGTCGACGCCGACCGGTGATCCGTTCACCGGCGACCCACCGCTGTCGGCCTCGGCAGTCAGTGCGCGCCGGGCGATCTCACCGTCCGCGCCGAACTTCACGAGCAGCGCCAGCAGAGCGCTGCGATGCTCGGCGTCGATCGGCGTGCCCGCCTGTCCGTCCCGTGCTCCGAGGTACGAGGCGGCCCGCGCGGCGTCGATCACCTCCGCGATGGACGGGCTCTTGCGCAACGGGAGGTCTCGGAGGCGGCGCGCGAGGTCGACCACCTCGGCGATGACCGTCTCCTCGACGTCTGGCGCGCGGACCGCGACGATGTCCCGCTCGGTCTGCGGATCCGGGTAGTCGACCTGGAAGTGCAGGCAGCGACGTTTGAGCGCGGGCGATAGCTCGCGAGTGTCGTTGGAGGTCAGGATGACCCACGGCGACGACCGCGCCGCGAACGTCCCGAGTTCGGGGACCGTCACCTGGCGCTCGGCGAGGACCTCGAGCATCACCGCTTCCATCGCCTCGTCGGTGCGGTCGATCTCGTCGACGAGCAGGACCGTCGGCGAGGCCGACGTGATGGCCGCCATCAGTGGCCGGGCCACCAGGAAGTCCTCGGTGTAGACGCCGACCTCGGCGCGCGCCAGCGCCGAACTCGCGGCCGAGAGGGTCGTCTCGGCGGCGAGTTCGGCACTGATGCGATCGCGCAGCATCTGCACATGGAGAAGCTGTCGCGCGTAGTCCCATTCGTAGAGGGCACGCGACTCGTCGAGACCCTCGTAGCACTGCAGCCGTACCAGCTCGCGCCCCGATGCCGACGCCAGCGCCTTCGCCAGCTCCGTCTTGCCGACCCCGGCCGGCCCCTCCAGCAGGAGGGGCCGGTCGAGGAGCGTCGCGAGATGGACGACGACCGCCAGTTCCGGACCGATCAGGTATCCCTGCTCACCCAACGCCTCGGTCAGCTCCTCCACGGACGGGAAGGAACGGCTGTCCGGGGTGATGTCCCGGGTGATGTCCTCGGGGGTTTCCCGAGGTGCGCACACGTGCGTCATCGGATGTCGGACTCCTTGTCGGCCTACGGTTCTCGGAACAGTCAGGATCTCGGATCAGGCGGGCGAGCGGGCGGATCAGTAGCTGCCGGTGAAGGCGTGCGCCACCATCGGGATCAGCGACTCGACGGTGCTCTCCCGCGGGTTGCCCGGCGTGCACCAGTCGTCCATCATGTGCTCGGCGATGGCGCGGATCTGCTTGTCCGAGGTGTCCATGGTCTCGCCGCGGCCCTCGTACTTGCCGGTGTTCATCCGGTTCTTGTCGTAGCTGCTCGTCGACAGCTGACCGAAGTTGTCGGGGATGCCGAGGTCTTTGCCCAAGCGGATGGCCTCCTCGACGGCGACGTCGGCGGCCTGGACCGTCGTCATCTTCGATGTGTCGACACCGAGCAGCGCGGCGATCTCGGCGTAACGCTCGTAGCGAGACGGCAGGTTGTACTCCCAGACGCGGGGAAGGGCGATGGCGTTGTTCAGCCCGTGATGGCTGTCATAGAACGCGCTCACCGCATGCGACAGCGAGTGCACGAGACCGAGGCCGCCGGAGTTGAACGCCTGCGCGGAGATGTACTGCGCGTACATCATCCCGGTGCGGGCCGCCAGGTTTCGCGGGTCGTACACGGCGGTGCGCAGATGGTCGCGGATCAGCTCGATCGAGTACTTGGCATTGCCCAGCGAGGGTGCGAAGTCCAGACGCGACACGTAGGGCTCGCTCGCGTGCGCGAGCACGTCGAAACCGCAGAAGGCGGTGAAGTGCTCGGGGCACGTGTAGTAGAGCAGCGGGTCGTCCATCGCCAGGTCGACGAGGCAGGTGTCGTCGAAGGCCACCCATTTGTGCGGCTTGTTCATGTCCGAGGTATCGGTGATGACGTAGGCCCAGGAGGTCTCCGAGCCGGTGCCGGCCGTCGTCGAGACCGCGATGTGCTTCGGATTCTCCTTGTTGGTGGCCTTGGAGAAGCCCTCGAACTCGTTGATGTTGCGGCCGTCGTGGGCGATGACCATACGTGCACCCTTGGCGGCGTCGTGGCTGGAGCCGCCACCGACCGAGATGATGCCGTCGCACTTCTCCGACTGGTAGAGGGCCGCGGCGTCCATGCAGTTGTAGTCCTTGGGGTTGGACTCCACCTGGTCGTAGAGCACCACGTCGACACCCTGGTACTCGATCTTGCCGATCAGCTCCTCGATGATCCCGGAGCCGCGTAGACCCGTCGTCATCAGGAGCGCACGGGTCATGCCCAGGTCCTTGGCCTCGACACCGAGCATGTCGTGCGCGCCGACACCCAGCTTCGCCTTCGGGAACGGGTGGAACTCCTTGATCGGGAAGTCCCAGATCTGGTTCAGCTCAATGGCCATGGTGGTGAACTCCTTGTGACGGTTGGTCTGTCACAACGAGAATGTCGTCCAGATCACAACCGGGACAAGGGGTCCTGCCCGTCCTCGACCACAGTGCACCCGGCCGGACGGGCCGGTACCTGTCCGATCGGACAGGGTTCAGTCGCGCACGCGCTCGATCTCACCGCCGAGACTGCGCAGGATCTCCACGAAGTGCGGGTACCCGCGGTCAATGTGCTCGACGTCGTGCACTTCGGTCACCCCGTCGGCGACGAGCCCGGCCAGCACGAGGCCGGCGCCCGCCCGGATGTCCGAACACCAGACCGGCGCACTCGACAGGCGGTCGATCCCGCGGATGACGGCGTGGTGGCCGTCGGTCCGCGCATCCGCACCGAGACGGACCATCTCCTCGACGAAGCGGAACCGGGCCTCGAAGACGTTCTCCGTGATCACCGACATGCCGTCGGAGATGGCGGCGAGGCCGATCGCCATCGGCTGCAGATCGGTGGGGAATCCGGGAAACGGCAGCGTCGAGACGTTGACGGCGGTGGGCCGGCGGTCGTGCCGGACCCGGAAGCCGTCGTCGAAGGTGTCGACCACCGCGCCGGTGTCGCCCAGTTTGTTCAGAACCAGCTGCAGGTGCTCGGGTTTCACGCCGCGCACGGTCACGTCACCGCGCGTCATGGCGGCCGCAATCCCCCAGGTGGCACCGACGATGCGGTCTCCGACCACCCGGTGTGTCGTCGGATGCAGCCGGTCCACACCGACGACGGTCAGCGTCGAGGTGCCGGCGCCGTCGATCTGTGCGCCCATCTGCTGCAGCATCACGCACAGGTCGACGATCTCCGGCTCGCGGGCGGCGTTGTCGATGGTGGTCTGTCCCTCGGCGAGCACGGCGGCCATGAGGATGTTCTCGGTCGCCCCCACCGACGGGAACTCCAGCGCGATCGGTGCGCCGACCAACGTGTCGGCCTCGGCCACCACGCAGCCGTGCTCGATCGAGCTGGTGGCGCCCAGGGCGCGCAGACCCGCCTGGTGCATGTCGAGCGGCCGCGACCCGATCGCGTCTCCGCCGGGCAGCGCCACGACGGCTCGGTGACAACGCGCCATCAGCGGGCCGAGGACACAGACCGAGGCGCGGAACTGCCGGACCGCCGCGAAGTCGGCGTGGAACTTCGGCTCCGCCGGCGCCGTGATGGTGACCGTCTCGCCGTCCATGTCGACGACCGCACCGAGACCGCGGAGAACGTCCGCCATCAGCGGGACATCGGCGATCTCGGGTGCGTTGGTCAGCACGGTCGTCCCCTCGGCAAGGAGGGCCGCGGCCATGAGTTTCAGGACGCTGTTCTTCGCGCCCCCCACTGCCACCTCGCCGGACAGACGCGCTCCCCCGGACACCAGAAACCGATCGCTCACGACTGCCACCTTAACCGTCCGGGGTCACCGGCCCACCGGCCAGTACGTCCTCCGACCGTGCGTCCGATCCCGTGGGTCCGGCGCAGTACATTCGACGCATGGCGGTACACCTGACGAGGATCTACACCCGAACGGGCGACGACGGCTCCACCGGGCTGAGCGACTTCTCCCGGGTGCCCAAAACCGATCCGCGTGTCGTCGCCTACGCCGACTGTGACGAGGCGAACGCCGTCATCGGTCTCGCCCTGGCACTCGGGGGTGACGTCCCCGACGACCTCCGGGAAGTGCTCACGACCGTCCAGAACGACCTCTTCGACGCCGGCGCCGACCTCTCCACGCCGGTCGTCGACGACCCCGAGTACCCGCCGCTGCGCATCGCGCAGGATTACATCGATGCCCTCGAGCGCTGGTGCGACTCCTTCGGTGCCGACCTGCCCGCACTGGACTCGTTCATCCTGCCGGGCGGCACACCGCTGGCTGCCCTGCTGCATCAGGCACGAACGGTGACCAGACGGGCCGAGCGCTCGGCGTGGGCCGCGGTCGCCGCCCACCCCGACGACACCAGCCTGCTGCCCGCGAAATACCTGAACCGGTTGTCGGATCTGCTGTTCATCCTGTCGCGGGTGGCGAACCGCACTCGCCCCGCCGCGGGAGGCGACCAGCAGGGCGCGAACTCGCCCGGCGACGTCAAGTGGGTTCCGGGCGGCAACCGGCAACGTCCCCCGGCGCGGCCGGAATCCTAGGCGCTGCGGCGCCGCTGCGATCTCGCGGACTGCCGGGATTCGAGCCAGGACTGGAACGCGGTCACCGCACCCGGGCCCATCGCCAGTTCGTAGTCGTCCTCGGCGCGGCCGGCGGTCTGCACCTGCAGGATGAGCATGCCGTCGAGGATATCCGTCTCGGTGCCCTCGGGGGCGCGACGACCGGAGATCTCCATGCCCTGTCGTGCGAACGTCACGTTCGGCCCCGGTTTCAGCGACGTGAGCCGGTAGTAGCGCAGAGAGTCGTCGCTGTAGTGCACGGTGCCGTGACGCCATCCCTGGTCGACGCCGGCCGGCACCGTGCGCAGCAGGACCGGAGTACCCGCGCGTCGGAGTTGCGCCAGACGCAGCGCCAGGAAGCCACACAACAGGAGCGCCACCGCCAGCAGCACACTGAGCATCACGACCGCCAGCGACATCACCTACTCCTTCGTGCAGTCACCGCGGATAGGCGAAGCGTCGAACCCGGTAGGGCTCCAGACGGCTTGGGCTGCATACACGCGGGACAGGGGGCTGTGGAACAAGCATGCCAGAACGTGCACATGAGACGCCAAACGACCTCGGCAGGCCATCGGAGAATTCCGATGGCCGGCCGAGGTCGGTCGTTGACCCGAACCGCTCGCGCGGCTCGCTCTACCGGGAAAGGTGTTGTGCCGCAGTCAGACGCGCGTGAGCACGGTGGTACTCGGGCGAATCCGGCTCCGCCTCGTCGAGCGCGGTCTTCTCCGCGTTGACGTCGACGTCGTCGGCCCAGTCGGCCGACTCCGCCAGCACCGTGACGGCCTCGCCGGTGACGGAGAGGAACCCGCCCTCGACCGCTGCCGCACGACGGTTGCCGTTCTCCTCGACGATGACCACGAAACCACCCGGGACCAACTGGCCCAGGAGCGGCTCGTGGTTGGCCAGGACACCCAGCTCACCGACGGTGGTCTGCGCGATCACGAACGTGGCCTCTCCCGAGTACAGGCTCGAATCCGCGGAGACAACCTCGACGTGGAAGGACTTCTCAGCCATGGCGAACCGCTACTTTCCGCTGATCTTGGCGGCGGCGGCCTCCACGTCGTCGAGTCCACCGCAGCTGTTGAACGCCTGCTCGGGCAGGTGGTCGAACTCGCCCTTGGCGACACGGTCGAAGGCCTCGATGGTGTCGGCGAGCGGGACGACCGAGCCCTTCTGGCCGGTGAACTTCTCGGCGACGAGGAAGTTCTGGCCGAGGAACTTCTGGATACGGCGCGCACGCTGCACCGTGACCTTGTCCTCTTCGGAGAGCTCGTCCATACCGAGGATGGCGATGATGTCCTGCAGTTCCTTGTACTTCTGCAGGATGCGCTTGACCTCGTTGGCGACGCGGAAGTGCTCGTCGCCGACGATCGACGCCTCGAGGATGCGCGAGGTCGAGGTCAGCGGGTCCACGGCGGGGTAGATACCCAGCTGCGAGATCGGACGCGAGAGCTCGGTGGTCGCGTCGAGGTGCGCGAACGTCGTGGCCGGTGCCGGGTCGGTGTAGTCGTCGGCGGGGACGTAGATCGCCTGCAGCGAGGTGATCGAACGGCCCTTGGTCGAGGTGATGCGCTCCTGGAGCTCACCCATCTCGTCGGCCAGGGTCGGCTGGTAACCCACCGCGGACGGCATACGGCCGAGGAGGGTCGAGACCTCCGAGCCCGCCTGCGTGAAGCGGAAGATGTTGTCGATGAAGAGCAGCACGTCCTGGTGCTTCACATCGCGGAAGTACTCCGCCATGGTCAGCGCCGACAGCGCCACGCGCATACGCGTGCCCGGCGGCTCGTCCATCTGACCGAACACCAACGCGGTGTCCTGGAGAACGCCCATCTCCTCCATCTCGAGGTGGAGGTCGGTGCCCTCACGGGTGCGCTCACCGACGCCGGCGAACACCGAGGTGCCGGAGAACTCACGCGCGATACGCGTGATCATCTCCTGGATGAGGACGGTCTTGCCGACGCCCGCACCACCGAACAGACCGATCTTGCCGCCCTTGACGTACGGGGTCAGCAGGTCGATGACCTTGATGCCGGTCTCGAGGATCTCGGTCTTGCCCTCGAGCTCGTCGAAGGCCGGCGGCTTGCGGTGGATGCTCCACTGCTCGCCGTCGCGACCCAGGCCCGGGCTGTCGAGGCAGTCACCGAGGGCGTTGAACACATGGCCCTTGACGACATCACCGACCGGCACGACGATCGACTTGCCGGTGTCGGACACGGCCGCGCCGCGGACCAGGCCGTCGGTCGGCTGCATCGAGATCGTGCGCACCAGGTTGTCACCGAGGTGCTGCGCGACCTCGAGGGTCAGGGTCTTGGCGACCGAGGAGAGAGCGACCTCGGCGTGCAGGGCGTTGAACAGTTCAGGAATCGAGCCCCGCGGGAACTCGACGTCGACCACGGGGCCGATGATGCGGACGACCCGCCCGTCGGCGGAACCCGCCGACTGCGCGGAGGGGGTTTCTACTGCTGCGGTCATGGTGCTTGGGTCACTTCCTCTTTATCGAAGTATGGGTTCTCGTCGATCCGGACTCGGCTGGCGCGCACGCTAGTTCGCCAGTGCGCTCGAGCCGCCGACGATCTCGCTGATTTCCTGGGTGATCTGGGCCTGGCGGAGCTGGTTGGCCTCGCGCGACAACGACTTGGACAGTTCTTCGGCGTTGTCCGTCGCGGCCTTCATCGCGGTGCGGCGCGCGGCCGACTCCGATGCCGACGAATCCAGCAGCGCCGCGTAGACCCGCGTCGCCACGTACTTCGGCAGCAGCGCGTCGAGCAGGGCGTCGGCCCCGGGTTCGAAGGTGTAGTTGCGCGACGGCGTGTCGTCGGACGAATCCTCGTCGTGCGACACGACCAGCGGGGCGATCCGCCGGACCTCGGGCACCTGCGCCAGCATCGACTGGAACCGCGTGTAGACCAGGTGCAGCTCGTCGACACCCTCGAGGGTGCCGTCTCCTTCTGGGCGCTCGACCTCGGTGCCCGATCCTGCCTGGAAGAGGTCCACCAGGAAGCTGGTCGCCGTCGCCGCGTCCGAGTACTGCGGTGACTCCGAGAAGCCCGTCCACGAGTCCGAGATCTCC
Organism: Gordonia sp. NPDC057258; assembly: GCF_042668985.1. Classification (NCBI taxonomy): domain Bacteria; kingdom Bacillati; phylum Actinomycetota; class Actinomycetes; order Mycobacteriales; family Gordoniaceae; genus Gordonia; species Gordonia sp. NPDC057258. The sequence continues at coordinate 41,746 of NZ_JBHUXZ010000034.1, read as the reverse complement.
AGACCCCGGAAGCTGAAGAACCCGACACCCTTGCGACCCATGACGAACAGGACCGCTTCCTTGCCTTCGTCGCGCAGGAGCGCGATGAGTTCGCGGGTCGCCTTGAGCACGTTCGCGTTGTAACCACCGCACATACCGCGGTCGCTGGTCACGACCAGGATCGCCGCGCGCTTCGGGTTCTCCCGCTCGTTGAGCAGCGGGTTGTCCAGCGATCCCGAGTTGCTCGCCAGCTCCGAGAGCACGGCGGTCATCTCCTGCGAGTACGGCTTGGCCGCCGCCACCCGTCCCTGGGCCTTGGTGATACGCGAGGTCGCGATCAGTTCCTGAGCCTTGGTGATCTTCTTGGTCGACTGGACCGACCGGATGCGTGAGCGCAGCTCACGAATGCTGGCCATGAGCCCTCACCCCTTCCTTTTCGCGATGTCCGTTGACGTCTGAGATCACTTGCGGATCTTGATCTCTTCGTTCTCGACGTTGTCGGCATCCATCGCCTCGGCCTCGGCCTCGTTGACGACGCGACGGCCGTCGTGGGTGAGGTAGCCGTTCTTGAACTTGTTGGTCTCGGCGATCAGGGCCTCGGCCTGGTCGTCGCTGAGCACCTTGCCGCCGGCGATCGAGTCGTAGACACCGGTCGCGTTGTGGTGCAGGTGGCTCAGCAGCTGGGTCTCGAAGTTGCGCACGTCGTCGACCGGGACCGAGTCGTAGTGGCCCTCACCGCAGAGGTAGATCGAGACGATCTGATCCTCGACCGAGAAGGGGCTGTACTGGTCCTGCTTCAGCATCTCGACCCAGCGGGCACCGCGCTCGAGCTGTGCCTTCGAGGCGTCGTCGAGGTCGGAGGCGAAGGCCGAGAAGGCCTCCAGCTCACGGAACTGGGCCAGCTCCAGACGCAGCGATCCCGAGACCTTCTTGAGGCCCTTGGTCTGGGCGGCGCCACCGACGCGCGACACCGAGGTACCGACGTTGATGGCCGGTCGAACACCCTTGTTGAAGAGGTCCGACTCCAGGAAGACCTGGCCGTCGGTGATCGAGATGACGTTGGTCGGGATGAACGCCGAGACGTCGTTGGCCTTGGTCTCGATGATCGGCAGACCGGTCATCGAGCCGCCGCCGAGCTCGTCGGACAGCTTCGCGCAACGCTCCAGCAGACGGGAGTGCAAGTAGAAGACGTCACCGGGGTATGCCTCGCGGCCCGGCGGACGACGCAGCAGCAGCGAGATGGCGCGGTAGGCCTCGGCCTGCTTGGTCAGGTCGTCGAACACGATGAGGACGTGCTTGCCCTGGTACATCCAGTGCTGGCCGATGGCCGAGCCGGTGTACGGGGCCAGCCACTTGAAGCCGGCCGAGTCCGAGGCGGGAGCCGCGACGATGGTGGTGTACTCCATCGCGCCCGCCTCTTCGAGGGCGGACTTGACGCCGGCGATGGTCGAACCCTTCTGACCGATCGCGACGTAGATGCAGCGAACCTGCTTGGTGGGGTCGCCGGTCTCCCAGTTGGCCTTCTGGTTCAGGATGGCGTCGATGCAGACCGCGGTCTTGCCGGTCTTGCGGTCGCCGATGACGAGCTGACGCTGTCCGCGGCCGATGGCGGTCATGGCGTCGATGGCCTTGATGCCGGTGGCGAGGGACTCCTCGACCGGCTGGCGCTCGAGCACGGTGGCGGCCTGCAACTCGAGGACGCGCTGCTCGTCGGCCTCGATGTCGCCCTGGCCGTCGATCGGGGCACCCAGCGGGTTGATGACGCGTCCCAGGAACGCATCACCGACGGGGACGGAGAGCACGTCGCCGGTGCGGCTGACCTGCTGGCCTTCTTCCAGGGACTCGTAGTCACCCAGGATCACGGCGCCGATCTCGTCCTCGTCGAGGTTCAGTGCGACGCCGAGGACGCCGCCGGGGAACTCGAGGAGCTCGTTGGCCATTGCGCTCGGAAGGCCGCTGACGTGGGCGATGCCGTCCGAGGTATCGGTGATGATGCCGACCTCGTCACGCGACGCTTCGGCTTCGAACGACGAGACGTACTGCTCGATCGCTCCCTTGATCTCGTCTGGTGAGATCGTCAACTCCGCCATGGGTTCTCGTCTTTCCTTGATGTGGCTCTGAGTCTCGAAGGCTCTGAGCTCTGGGCTTCGTGGGTTCGGGTGTGTCGGGGTGGTCGTCAGCGCGGCAGCGTCTCGGCGGCCTTGGCCAGCCGTGTCGCGACATCGGCGTCGATGACCTCGTCGCCGACACTGATCCGGAGACCGCCGAGCAGTTCCGGGGCGATCTCGGTCTGCACCGAGATGGTCCGACCGTAGATTCCGCCGAGCACGCCCGACAGTCGATCGATCTGGGCATCGGACAGCGGTGAGGCGGACACCACGTGGGCGACCGACTCGCCGCGACGGGCGGCGGCCAGCTCGGCGAGCTGATCGACAGCGACGTCGGCGGCCTGGCCGTGCAGCAGGCGCACGGTCGAGGACAGCAGCGTCCAGGTGTGGGTGCCGACCTTGTCGCCGACCAGCTTCTTCAGCAGGTCGACGCGCTTGTCGGCGTCCTTGCCGTGGTCGGACAGCAGCGAGGACAGCTGCGGGTTGGCCTCGAGGACTCGGCTCACCCGGAAGAGCTCGTCCTCGACCTGCTCGATGACCCCGTCGCGTTCGGCGGCGGTGAGGACGATCAGGGAGTTCTGACGACGCAGACCGACGACGAAGTCGCTCGACGACGACCACCGCTGACTCGACGCGGTCGCGAGCACCTCGACGACGACCGGGGCGAGCTTGCCGTCGAACAGACGGTGCACCATGGCCTTCTTGCCCTCGGGGTTCTCGTCGTCCTCGACCAGGCGCTTGCGCAGCACCGGGTTCTCGCCGAGGAAGTTGATGGCCGCGGTGAGGTCACCCGAGGCGTCGGCCAGTGCCGAACCGTCGAGATCGATTGCCGCCGAATCGAAGTGCTCCGACACGGCGAGAGCGGCGTCGCGGCTGGCGGCACGCATCGCGTGCAGACCGACGAGCGAGGCGCTCGAGGGAACCGCGTTCGCCGAACCCGACGACATCTCCTGGAGTTCGTCGATGACCCGATCGACGCTGGCCGCCTGGGCCGAGTCGTCGGCGAGATGGTTGCGCACCAGTTCGCCGGCCTTGTCGACCGCGGTGAGTCCGAGATCGGTGCGCAGCTGACGAACGAGGTTGGCGCGCACCAGGGCGACCTGGTTGCGGCCGTGCTCGGAGATGCGCTTGACCTCGTGGTCGGCCTGTGCGCGGATGTCGGAGGTGATCGCCTCGGCGTCGGCCGCGGCGTCCTTCTGCATCTGTTCCGCCTCGGCCTTGGCCTCGGCGACCGCCTTCTCGCGGGCCTGCTTGCCGTCGGCGACGCGCTTGGCAGCGGCCTCGCTCTCGGCGAGCTGCTGACGCACGGTCTCCTGTCGATCCCGCATCATCTTCGCCACCGGCGGCCGGACGTACTTCCACAGGAGGAAGAGGATGACCGCGAAGCCGAAGAGCTGAGCGATGAAGATCGCGGGGTCGAACGCAGCACCGATGTCGTGCAGCCAGGTGCCGATGGGGCCCTGGTCGGATTCGGTCTCAGTGTTGGCAGCCATGATCAGTTCACCGCTCCGCTCGTCGATCGGGTATCGGAAAGAGTTGCCGAGTCGACACCGAGCACACGCGCCGCAAGCGTCTTGGCGAGTGCGTCCACATCAGCTGCAGCCGTCGAGGCGGCCTGCTCACCCTGCGTCGCCAGCTCGGAGCTGGTCGACTGCAGGGCGGCGTCGGCCTCGGCGGTCGCTCGCTGCTTCATCTCGTTCAGCTGTTCCCGCCCCTGGGCGCGAGCATCGTCGCGCTTGGCGGTGGCCTCACCGCGCGCTTCCTTGAGGAGCGAACGGAACTGGACGTCCGCATCCTCGAATTCGGCGGCGGCGGTCCGGTTGTCCTCCACGGTGCGGTGGATCATCGCGTCCCGCTCCTCGAGGACCTGCTGGATCGGCGGAACCACGAACTTGCGGATGACCAGCAGCAAAATCACGAAGATGAGCAGGACAACGAAGAACGTTCCATTCGGGAGCAGGAAGTTCTCTGCAGCAAGCGTCATTGTGGTGAGGTGTCGTTTCTACTCGGCGACAAAAGGGAGAGCGACGATCAGCCGGCGCTGATCGGGGTGGCGAACACGAAGAGCGCCATGAAGGCCAGGTTGATGAAGTAGGCCGCCTCGACCAGACCGACGGTGATGAAGAACGGGGTGAACAGGCGACCCTGTGCCTCGGGCTGGCGAGCGATACCGGCGATCAGCTGGCTACCGGCCAGACCGTTACCGATACCGGCACCGACGGCGCCACCGGCCATGATCAGGCCGCCACCGATGAGTGCGCCGAGGCCAATCATTGGATCCATTGTGATATTTCCCTTTCGTTGCTGACATCTGGTGTGTCAGGTCTGGAGTTGCGCCGACAGGTGCCGGAGCAGGTCGTCATGTTCGGTTGTGGGCGCGGCCGTGTCCGTCTCCGCGCGGTGCCCTGGTTCGGGCGGGTCAGTGATCCTCGGTCTCCATCGACTGCGAGAAGTAGAGGATCGTCAGCAGCGCGAAGATGAACGCCTGGATCAGACCGACGAAGAGCTCGAAGGACTTCCAGATCGCGTTGGGCGCCCACATGATGTACGGCGGGAAGAGTGCGATCAGGGCGACCATCATGCTGCCGGCGAAGACGTTGCCGAAGAGTCGCAGCGAGAGCGAGATCGGCTTGGTGAACTCCTCGATGACGTTGATCGGCGCGAGGAATGCGACGTGGCCCTTGATGATCCGCTTCGGGTGACCCAGCAGGCCGCGCTTCCGGAAGCCGGCGATCTGGTACCAGACGAAGACGAAGAGCGCAAGGGCGTAGGCGAAGTTCACGTCCGCGGCCGGCGGCTTGAGGATCTCGTGGTGACCGACCTGGACCGGCAGGATGGACAGCCAGTTGGAGATCAGGATGAAGGTGAAGAGCGAGACCGCGAGCGGGAGAACGTAGGGGGCGATCTTCATGCCGATGGCACTCTCGACCTGCCCACGCATCTGGATGGTGATGGCCTCCCAGAACAGCTGCACACCCGACGGCACGCCGGTCGAGGTGACCTTCGACTTCAGGTAGAACGCCAGCGCGAGCATGATCGCCGCGGCCAGCGCCGTCGCGATGATGGTCTCCAGGTTGAAGGTCAGTCCGAACAGCTCGAATTTGGTGTAATGACCCACCTGAATGGCCGGTTCGCCATCCTCTGCGGCAAGGTTGAAGGCGGTCGTCATGGTTGGCTACGAAGTCCTTTCATCACCGGAATGACCGTGTTCAGCACCAAGACCACTTGGCCGATGGCGAGTCCGAACATCGCGCCCAACCCGTCGGGTTGGACCAGGAAAGCCGCCAGCAGCGCGAGCGCCGTGATGGCACCGAGTCGCATGGCGGAGTTGAGTGCAAGGGCGGTCTTGCGCGGGTTCTCGTCGGCGACCACGACGTCGACGGCACGTCGGACGAGGATCGCGTTGACGAAGATCCCGGCGACACCGAGAAGGAAGAACACCGCGAAGAGCGGATGTCCGACGGCGAGCGAGACGGCAGCCACCACCACGATGAACCCGCCCGCGATGAGCGCGGGGCGGCGGAGTCCGGTCGGCGCCTGGGGATAGACGGGGGCCGAATCAGGGGCAGATGCGGTCATGTCCCTCCTCAGCTCTCCTACTCCATACCGATGGCACGGATCACCCGCGTACGTGCAGCAGCACATGGCCGCTGGGCGTCAGCTCGCGTTTCGTTGTGACCCTACCAACACCGTTCTTGGTGTCTCACCGGGGGGTATTGCGTCGTGTGAGACAGAACCGGGGCTTTGTGTCCGGGCCTGCGCACATGTTGACTACTACGGGCGATAGTACACGAAAATTTACGGTTTCCTTACCTTAGGCCGAGGTACCGCCATCACGGTAACCACAGGGTCGCCGGACACCGGTCAGTGGTACGCCTTCGTCGACGTTCGCAGTTCGGCGAGGCGTCGATGCAGGCGCGGCGCCATCGTCACCAGCATCGCGACGACGAGGCCCGCACCGAAGGCCGGCGCGACGACCGACAGCGGGAACAGCGTGCTGGCCGCCGCCGAGAACGCGAGAACCCCGACCCACAGATAGATGATCAGCGCGACCCGGCGCTGCGAGTGCCCGAGTTCGAGCAGCCGGTGGTGCAGGTGCATCTTGTCCGGGGTGTAGAAACCGACGCCGGCCCGGGTCCGCCGGATCACCGCCAGCAGCATGTCGAGCATCGGGATGAAGACGACGGCGGCGACCAGGATCAGCGGGGACAGCAGCGTGAAGATGTCGGCCGGTCCGTAGGCGTTCACGGCGATACGGCCCGAGGCGCTCGTGGAGGCCGCGGCGAGCAGCAGACCGATCAGCATCGCACCCGAGTCACCCATGAAGATCCGTGCGGGCGAGAAGTTGTGCGGCAGGAATCCGAGGCACGCGCCGGCCAGTGCCACCGAGATGAGGGCCGGGGGGTAGTAGCTGACGTCGCCGCCCTGGTCGCGCAGCAGACCGAGCGAGAACATGCAGATCGCCGCCGCGGCGATGAGTCCCAATCCCGCGGCCAGACCGTCGAGGCCGTCGACGAAGTTGATCGCGTTGATCGTCGCGACCGTGATCGCGACCGTGAGGAGACCGGCCTGCAGCGGGTCGAGCACCAGCGTGCCGATGTCGGCGAACGGGATGTAGAGCTGCAGCCAGCTGATGCCGAGCAGCACCAGGACGCCGGCGGCGGTGAGCTGACCGACGAATTTGGTCAGCGCGTCCAGGCCCCACCGGTCGTCGACGACGCCGACGAGGACGATCACCGTGCCGGCGGCGATCACCGCCGTCATGTCCGTGGTGTAGGCGAAACCGCGATTGAGCGCGGGGAGGTTCGCGGCGAGCGCGATCCCGGCGACCACCCCACCGAACATCCCGAGCCCGCCGAGGCGAGGTGTCGGGATCACGTGCACGTCGCGGACCCGCGGCACGGCGACCGCGCCGGCGCGGATCGCGAAGACGCGGACCGCCGAGGTCAGGAGGTAGGTCATGGCCGCGGCCGTGAGCCCCACGAGCAGGAGCTCGCGCAGAGGAACGCCCGTCCCTCCCCCGTCCGCGGCGGCGGCGAGCAACACCGGTGCGGCACCGGTCATCGCGCCACCACCGGTGTCAGACGGGCAAGGGTCTCCGACATTGCGACCACGCTACCCGTAGGCCAGTGCGGCGATCTCGCGACGGATCCGCTGGTGTGTCTCACGGTCGCGCGTCGACATCGCGGCGGCCATCGCGTCGGCGACGATCGGATGCATCGCGGCGGTCATGCCGCGCTCGGTGGCCACCGGCGTACCGATCCGGATCGCCGATCCCTCGGAGACGGGGCGGGTGTCGAACGGGAGGACCGCCTTGTCGACGACGATCCCGGCCGCGCCGAGCCGGTGCTGCGCCTCCATCCCGGAGATGCCGAAGCCGCTGACGTCGACGACCGCGAGGTGGATGTCGGTGCCGCCGGACACCACCCGGGCGCCCCGAGAGGCCAGTTCCGTGGCGAGACCGCGGGCGTTGTCCACCGCACGACGGACGTAGCCGGCGAACTCGTCGGTACCGGATTCCGCGCAGGCGACCGCCTTCGCGGCGACGGCGTGCATCGCGGGACCGCCCTGCACGAACGGGAAGACCGCCTTGCGCAGGGCCTCGCCGTGTTCGGCCCGCGCGAGGATGACCCCGCCGCGCGGACCGCGGATCACCTTGTTGGTGGACAGGGTGACGATGTCGGCGTGCGGCACCGGCGAGGGCAGCAGGCCGGCCGCGATGTGCCCGGCGAGATGTGCGGCGTCGACCCAGAGGATGCACTCGGCCTCGTCGGCGATCCGGCGCAGGGTCGGGAAGTCGAACGTCCGCGAGTAGGACGCGGCGCCGGCGACGAGGATGCGGGGGCGGTGCACCAGCGCGAGATCCCTGACCTGGTCGTAGTCGACGAGTTCGTCGTCGCGGCGGACCTCGTAGTGCAACGGCGAGAACCACCGCCCGGAGAAGTTCGCCCGAGAACCGTGCGTCTGGTGGCCGCCGTGTTCGAGGCGCAGCGCGAGCACCGGGTCTCCGGGCTGGGCGAAGGCGGCATAGACGGCGAGGTTGGCCGCACTGCCCGACAGCGGCTGGACATTGACGTACTCGGCGCCGAACAGCGCACGGGCCCGGCCGACGGCGAGCTCCTCGAGCTCGTCGGCCACGTCACAACCACCGTGGTAGCGCGCCCCGGGATACCCTTCGGCATACTTCGCGTCGAAGACCGACGCCATCGCGGCCCGCACCCCGGGCGTCGGATCGGTCTCGCTGGCGAGCAACTGCAAGGTGTCGCGGCGCCGGCCGACCTCGCGGCTCACCATGGCGTCGACCGCGGCGTCGCCGGTCGGGGCGCCACCCGCCTCGACGCCGTGTGGTCCGGACCTCGGCGCGTCGGGGCTCATCGCTCCGCGAGCAGTGCGGCCGGGTCGGTGTCGAGTACGTCGGCGACGGCGTCCGTCGAGACCGCACCCTCGCGCAGGATGCGCGGACTCGGCCCGGAGACATCGACGATCGTCGACGCCTGCGCGGCCGGCGCCGGGCCACCGTCGAGATACACGGCGATCTCGTCGCCGAGTTGTTCGCGCGCCTCGTCGGCGGTGGTCGCCGGCGGACGCCCCGAGACGTTCGCGCTCGAGACCGCCATCGGCCCCACCTCGCGCAGCACGTCGATCGCGACCGGGTGCAGCGGCATCCGGAGCATGACGGTGCCGTCGGTGTCGCCGAGGTCCCACGCCAGCGAGGGTGCTTGTCGGACAACCAGACTCAGGCCGCCCGGCCAGAAGGCCTCGATCAGGTCGCGTGCGGGCTGCGGGACGGACAGGACCAGGCCGTCGATCGAGTACCAGGAACCGACCAGGACCGGCACGGGCATGTCGCGTCCCCGGTGCTTGGCCGCGAGGAGTGCACCGACGGCGTCGGAATCGAAGGCGTCGCAACCGACTCCGTAGAGCGTGTCGGTGGGCATCACGATCAGCCGTCCGGCTTTCGCCGCCCCGACCGCCGCCCGAATCCCCGACCAGCGGTTCTGTGGATCGTTGCAGTCGAAAACAGTGCTCACGCGATCATCCTGCCATGCCGCGTCCGACGGACCCGGCCTGCCGTCGGCGCGCCGTCACGAACCTCGGCCGGCCCGTCAGATCCGTGTGCCGGGTGACTTCCTCGAAGTCGCCGTGCGCGTGCAGGCACGACACGACGGCGTCGGCGGTCGTGTCGTCGTGTTCGATCCCGACGACGCCACCCGGCGTCAGCGTGCGGGCGATGACCGGCACCATCGGCACGATGACCGACATCCCGTCCGCGCCGCCGAAGACCGCGCGAGCCGGGTCGTGGGCGACCTCGGGTCCGACCACGGCGTCGAGCGGCACGTAGGGCGGGTTCGTGACCAGGACCGACACGCTGCCGGCCGGGACGGCTCCCGCGACCTGATCCGGATCGGTGACGTCCGCGGCGACGACGTCGACCCGTGACCCGACGGCCGGTGTCGCGTCGGCGACGTTGCGACGCAACCACACCAGCGCATCCTCGTCGGCCTCGATCGCCACGACCCGGGTCGCCGGACTCATCGCGGCGATGCCGATCGCCAGTGCCCCACTGCCGCTGCAGAAATCAGCCGCGAAATGCGATCCGGGGGTGGCGCGGAGTCGGTCGACCGCCCATTCGAGGAGGTACTCGGTCTCCGGCCGGGGGATGAACACCCCGGGGCCGACGGCCAGCTCGACGGGGCCGAAGGCGGCGGTCCCGATGATGTGCTGCAAGGGAATCCGCTGCGACCGCTGGTCGATCGCCGACCGGAACGCGCGGGCCGGCGCGTCGTCGATCGTGTCCACCAGCACCAGTCGGCCCGCATCGATCCCGAGCACGTGGGCCATCAGCCATTCGGCGTCACGGCGTGCGGAGTCGATCCCGGACGCGGCGAGACGGGCGGTCGCGGCACGCAGTTCGTCCGACAACGGGGTCGGCCTGCCGGTCACGACTCCTATTCCGCTTCCATGCGGGCCTGCCGGTCCGCGGCGACGAGCGCGTCGAGCAGGTTGTCCATGTCACCGGCGAGCACCGCGTCGAGATTGTTGGCCTTGTAACCGATCCGGTGATCGGTGATGCGGTTCTCGGGGAAGTTGTAGGTCCGGATCCGCTCGGACCGGTCCACGGTGCGGATCTGGGCCGCACGACCCTGCGCGGCGGCGGCCTCCGCCTCTTCCTCGGCTGCGGACTGCAGCCGGGCGGCGAGGACCTGCATCGCGCGCGCCTTGTTCTGCAACTGCGAACGTTCGTTCTGGCATGTGACGACGATTCCGGTGGGCAGGTGGGTGATCCGGACCGCCGAATCGGTGGTGTTCACGCCTTGGCCGCCCTTGCCGGACGAGCGGTAGACGTCGATGCGCAGTTCCGATTCGTCGATCGTCACCTCGGCCACCTCTTCGGGCTCGGGGTAGATCAGCACCCCGGCCGCCGACGTGTGGATGCGGCCCTGCGACTCGGTGACCGGCACCCGCTGGACGCGGTGCACACCGCCCTCGAACTTCAGTCGCGACCAGACCCCGTCGCGCACGGCCTCTTTCGACTTGATCGAGAAGGTGGCCTCTTTGTAGCCGCCGAGATCGGACTCGGTCACGCCGAGCACCTGCGCCTTCCAGCCGTGACGCTCGCAGTACTTGAGGTACATCCGGGCCAGGTCCGCCGCGAACAGTGCCGATTCCTCGCCGCCCGCACCGGATTTGATCTCCAGGACCACGTCGTCGGCGTCGTGGGGGTCGCGCGGGGCGAGCAGGTCGGTCAACGTCGCGTCGAGTTCCTCGACGGCCTCTTCGAGAGAGGGGATCTCGGCGGCGAACGACGCGTCATCGGCGGCCAGTTCCCGTGCGGCCTCGAGATCCTCGCGTGCCGCCTTCAACCGGGTGTAGGTCGCCATGACGGGCGCGAGCTCGGCGAATCGCTTACCGACGCGACGGGCCGCGGCGGGATCGTCGTGCAGGGCGGGATCGGCCAGCTGGCGTTCGAGACCCGAGTGCTCGGCCAGGATGTCGTCGATGGCCGAGGGACTCTGCGTACTCATGAAGGCGACCTCACTTGTCGACCGGCGCACGCCGGATGATCGGCGACACCGGGAAGAACTCTGACCGGAAAACACAGCGACGCCCGTCCCGACATCGTCGGGCGGGCGTCGCAGCGTGGTCTACTTGGCGCGCTTGCCGTAGCGCTTCTCGAACCGGGCAACGCGGCCGCCGGTGTCGAGGATCTTCTGCTTGCCCGTGTAGAACGGGTGGCACTGCGAGCAGACCTCGACGTTGATCCGACCGTTGGCAGCGGTGCTGCGGGTCTCGAAGGTGTTGCCGCAGCCGCAGACGACGGTGGTCGTCGCGTACTCGGGGTGGATTCCCTGCTTCATGTCTGACTGTCCCTTTCTGAGGTCGCCGGGTCACCGTCGCTTGTCGACGGTGTGAACCGGAACCGGACTCGACCGATCAGTATGCCACGGGGGCATCACCCGGGAAAAATCCCGGTCACCGCGGTCGCAGGTGCCTCAACGGCAGGCCGCTCGGATCCATTCCCGGCACGGCCACCCGCACTCCACTGCACGTGACGCAGATCGCGATCCTCGTAAGGGTTGCCTAAGTGTAGTACCGTGGCGTCGCCCGCCCTGTCGGCGGCACACGCTCCCCCGCACCCCGTCCCCGAAGGAATCCTCGATGTACGACGCCGCCTCCACCGGCAGCAGCCTCGCAGTCGACACCGCACGGACCTCCCCCGCCCGTCGTACCGGCAAGACGGCCCGATCGCCGTGGAACCGGCGCAATCCCTACCCGGCGACGGTCGTGCGGAACGAACTCCTCTCCGGTCCCGGATCGGCCAAGGAGGTCCGGCATCTCGAACTCGATCTCGGCGACAGCGGCATCACCTACGAGCCCGGCGACGGCATCGGCATCGCTCCGACGAACGATCCCGCGCTGGTCGATCTCCTGCTCGCCCGGCTGCGCGCGGTGGGCGACGAGATCATCGCCGACCGCAAGGCGACCTACACCCTGCGCGAGGCACTGACCAGCAGGTACGAGATCGGCGCGCCGTCGAAGTACCTCGTCCGGGCCGTCGCCGAACGCACCGGACACCCCGAACTCGCCCGACTTCTCGACGCCGGTGACCCGCAGGCACTCGACGCGTGGCTCCACGGACTCGACGTCCTCGATCTCCTGGATCTGGACCCGACCTTCACCCCGACTCCCGAGGAACTGCTCGAGGAGTTGAGTCCCCTCGCGCACCGCGAGTACTCGATCTCGTCGAGCCCGCGGGTCCACGGCGACACCGTCCACATCACGATGGCCACGGTGCGCTACCGCGTCGCCGACCGGGATCGCGGAGGTGTGTGCTCGACCCACCTGGCCAACCGCTGCGCGCCCGGCGACACCGTGCCCGTCTTCATCTCCCCCAACAAGAAGTTCCGGCTGCCCGCCGACGACGTCTCGGCCATCATGATCGGCCCGGGCACCGGCATCGCCCCGTTCCGCGGTTTCCTGCATGAGCGGGCCGCGGCCGGCGCACCCGGCGGCAACTGGCTGTTCTTCGGTGACCAGCATCGCGGCCACGACTACCTCTATGCCGAGGAGCTCGACCGGTTCGTCACCGACGGGCTTCTCGACCGGCTCGACCTCGCCTTCTCCCGCGATCAGGAACACAAGATCTACGTCCAGGACCGGATGTGCGAACACGGCGGTGAGCTGTTCGCGTGGCTCGAGGCCGGCGCGCATCTGTACGTGTGCGGCGACGCCACGACGATGGCCGACGACGTCGACGCGGCGCTGCACGAGATCGTCGCCGAACACGGTGGTCTCGAGCCCGACCAGGCCGCGGCGTACGTCGATCGCCTGCGCGCGGAGAATCGCTACTCACGCGACGTCTACTGAGATGACCCACTCCGCCGGGGACCATCCGCACGCCCGCAGCGATCTCGAGATCCTGCTGCGGACAGCCGGATTCGCGGACTCCTCGGTGAATCACGACGTCCCCGCGGTCGCCGCGCGCCTGCCCGGCCTGGCCCAGGTCGTCGGCGTCACCGTTGCCGGTCCGGTGATCATGAACGCGGTCGGAGTCCATGACCTCCCGACGACCGTGGGCGGTCCGCTTCGTGTCGACTCGCAGCAGATCGCACTGCGGCTCAACCCCTCTCGCTTGTCGTCGGCGTTGCTCAGCGATCCCGCCGCCCACGTTCCGCCGACCCTGCGACTGTTCGACCACCGCGGCAACACCGCTCACGCCACCTACCTGACGGAGAACTCCGACCGGCTGGCGTTCGAGGCGATGACCTGCACCGGCGCGGCCGCGGTCCTTGATGGGCCCTTCGTGGATTCGCCTGCGCCACAGTGCGTGGACCCGTCCGCCTCGATCGACGACGATCAGGTCGCACAATTCGACGCGGTACTCACCGACGGAGGTGTCGCCCGCCTGGCGGCCCTCCCCCATCTCGACTGCGCGCGTACCGTCCGCGTCGAGACACGTACGGTGATCGCCGCACTCGAGCACGCAGCGGGACTGGGGATGACCGTGACCTTCGCGACGGCGGCGCCGGGATGCATCCAGATGCGCCAGGACCGTCTCGACGGAGCCCGCGAGCATCGGGGCCAGATGGTGCTGGCATCCGGCAGCGCCCGCGTGATGATCAACTTCGACCTCGTCGGCGAATGCTGGGTGACGTGGCCCCGCGGGGTGTGGGACCGCACGGGATCACTCGAGATCTACAGCCGCGGAGGCGAGTGCGCGCTGATCGTCACCCAGACCGGGGCCGTCGCACCGCCGAGTGCGCAGGCGTGGCAACACCTGGCGGCCGACCTCGCCGGCTGAGAGGACACCGCGCGAGTCGCGCAACCCCGTCCGTCTCCCACCGCTCCCCAATCCGAGAGAAGCGAACCCCCATCGCTCGCTGATCCGAAGAGACTACAAAACCCCTGCTCCCTGAGGTGCGAGGAGCGCAAGCCGCCGGGCCGAGCAAGCGACGAAGGAGCGCGTCGAGGTCGACGAGTCACGAAGGGCTGGCGAGACACGTTGCTACACCCTTCGTGGCTCGCTTCGCTCGCACCTCAGGGAGGATGAGGTTCAGATGCTCGAGTGTTGTGTCGTAGTCCACGACGGCCGCCAGGCCGCAGTTCCCGAGGAGCGAAAACGACGAGCCACGAAGGTCCGGTGACCTTCGTGGCTCGTCGCAGTCGCAGAACTCAGTCGTCGTTGTTCCCGCCCGGTGCGGTCTTCTGCACCGTCATCAGGAACTCGATGTTCGTCTTGGTCTTCTTCAGCTGACTGATCAGCAGGTCGATGGCCTGCTGCGAGTCGAGACCCGAGAGCACGCGACGCAGCTTGTGCACGATGGAGAATTCCTCCGGCGACAGCAGCAGCTCGTCCTTACGAGTACTCGACAGGTTGACGTCCACCGCCGGGAACACCCGGCGCTCGGAGATCTTGCGGTCGAGCTTGAGCTCGGCGTTGCCGGTGCCCTTGAACTCCTCGAAGATCACCGTGTCGCCGGTGGAGCCGGTCTCGACGAGCGCCGAGGCGATGATCGTCAGCGACCCGCCGTTCTCGATGTTGCGCGCCGCGCCGAGGAACCGCTTCGGCGGGTACAGCGCGGTCGAATCGACACCACCGGACAGGATCCGACCCGACGCGGGCGACGCGTTGTTGTACGCACGACCCAGACGGGTGATCGAGTCCAGCAGCACCACAACGTCTTTCCCGCTCTCGACGAGTCGCTTGGCGCGCTCGATCGCGAGCTCCGACACCGAGGTGTGGTCTGACGGCGGCCGATCGAAGGTCGAGGCGATGACCTCACCCCGCACCGAACGCTGCATGTCCGTGACCTCCTCGGGACGCTCGTCGACGAGGACGACCATGAGGTGGCATTCGGGATTGTTGGTCGCGATCGCGTTGGCGATGTCCTGCAGGATCGTCGTCTTACCGGCCTTCGGCGGCGACACGATCAGGGCCCGCTGCCCCTTGCCGATCGGCATGATCAGATCGATCACACGGGTGTCGAGTCGTTCGGGGGTGGTCTCCAGCCGCAGGCGCTGGTTCGGGTACAGCGGCGTGAGCTTGTTGAACTCGGGGCGACGCTTGGCCGTCTCGACGTCTCCGCCGTTGACGGTGTCCAGCCGCACCAGCGGGTTGAACTTCTGGCGCTGGTTCTGTTGGTCGCCCTCACGCGGCACCTTGACCGCACCGGTGATCGCGTCGCCGCGTCGAAGTCCGTTCTTGCGGACCAGGTTCATCGAGACGTAGACGTCGTTCGGACCGGCGAGGTACCCCGAGGTGCGCACGAAGGCGTAGTTGTCGAGCACGTCGAGGATGCCGGCGACGGGCTGCAACACGTCATCGTCGGACACCTGCGGCTCGTTCGGGGTGTCGCGATTCTGGCCGCGACGACGCTCACGGAACCGGCGACCCCGACGGCGACCGCCGCCCTCGCCGTCGTCGTCCTGACCCCCGTCACGATTCTGATTTCCGTCGCGGTTCTGGTTGCCGTCGCGGTTCTGGTTGCCGTCGCGGTTCTGCTTGTCGCGATTCTGGCCCCCGTCGCGGTTCTGGCCCCCGTCGCGATTCTGGTTGTCGCGGTTCTGGTTGCGGTTGCGCCGAGTGCGCTGGTCGTTGCCGTCGGAGTCACCCGCGGCCTCGCCCGAGCCGTCACGGCCGCGGCGTCGCTCGCGTCCCGCACCGGTCTCCGACGAGTCGGTCTCGGAAGCGCTGCCGCCCTTGGGTGCATCCCCGGCCTGGGCCTCGGACTTCGCCGCGTCGGCGCCGTTCCGCGAGCCGTCGGCCTGGGTGGCAGCCGGGTTGTTCGTTGTTCCCGAAGCGTCGGCGTTCGCGGTCTCGGTGGACGACGCCTCGGCCGGTGCGTCCGCGGCAGCGGCCTTGCGGCCGGCGCCGCGCTGGGTGCGCGCGCCGCTCCGGGGGGCGTCGTTCTTCTCGGTCGTGTCCGCCCCGGTCGCGGCCGGGGAGTCGCCGATGGTCAGCTGGTCGTCGTTCGTCGCCGGCTTCGACGTGCCGGCCTTCGACCGGGCGGGAGCGCTCTTCGCGGCCGGGGCGTCGCCACCCGCTTGGCGCTCCTTGATCGCGGCGATCAGATCGCCCTTGCGCATCCCGGAGGTGCCCTTGATGCCGAGTTCACCGGCGACCGTCCGCAGTTCGCTGAGCACCATGCCGGACAGGCCGGTTCGTGCACGTGTCTTGGTGGCCGGTCGTCCCGAGTCGGGGCCGGCCGAACCCGCGGATTCCTGCTCGGCAGGTGCGGTGATCAGGTCCGTATCGGTCACGGAAGTCCTTTCGTTCCTCCCGCAGACGAGAACTGCGTGAGGTCTACGTTTCCCTGCTTCTGTGCGCTAGGGAGTCCGTCCGCGGTGGACGGTGAGAATGTGTGGTCCGCTGCGAGCGTGCCCGGAAACACCTGCGCTTCGGCACCGTCGACAGAGATCCATGACCCCGGCCCGGATACACAGCCGGTCATCTCCGATCGGTGAAGGATGAGAAGCGGCAGGACAAGCCTGCGCGGCTAGACCAGAATATGGTAACCCCGTTCGCATGATAGGGGCAACACGCCGGAAGCGCCAAATGAATGCGCTTTCACTCCGGCGGTCGTGCGGACGACGCCGATCAGCCGACGGTGATCTCGACGCCGCCGGCGACGGCGACCGACCGGGCGTCGAACCCGAGGCCCTGCGCCAGCTGACGGATCTCGGCGGGCACCGGCGCCGTACCGAGCACCAGGACGGTCGGTCCCGCTCCGGACACCGTCGCAGCATGTCCCCGAGCACGCAGCGCGCTGACCAGATCGTGCGTCGGCGCCATCGCCGACGCCCGGTACGGCTGGTGCAACCGATCCTGGGACGCGGCCATGAGGTTGCGCGGATCGGTGGTCAGCGCGACGACGGCGAGGGCCGACCGGCTCAGGTTGAACACGGCGTCGGCGCGCGGGACCGAATCCGGGAGCAGCCCGCGGGTGAACGACGTCGACGACTCGGTGTCGGGCACGAAGACCGTTGCGTAGATGTCGGGGTGCACCGGGAGACGGTGCGCGTGATACGAGGCGACGCCGTCAGCTGATTCGGTCCACGTGACGACCGCCGAGCCGAGCACGCTCGCGGCCGCGTTGTCGGGGTGACCCTCGAATTCGCTGGACAGTTGTACCAGTTCGTCGGCCGAGAGCCCCGGACCGAGGCCGGCGGCCGAGATCAGGCCCGACGCGGCGGCGAGACCCGACACCGCGGCGGCGGCGGACGAACCCAGACCCCGGGAATGCGGGATCCGGTTGACGCAGCGCAATGTCAGACCGGGGGCCCGCAGCCCGGCGTGTGCCAGTCCGTGCGTGAGCGCCCGCACCACGAGGTGCGAGTCGTCGCGGGGCACGGCGTCGGCGCCCTCACCCTCGACCTCGAGGGTGACGCCATCCGGGACCGTCTCGACGATCACCTCGTCGTAGATTCCGAGAGCTATTCCGAGACAGTCGAATCCGGGCCCCAGGTTGGCACTGGAGGCGGGCACGCGGACCCTCGTCGAGAGCCCTACCGGCACCGTTCCCGCAGCAGCCGCCGCGGACCCGGCCCCGTCAGCCGACACCGAGAGCATTCGCGACCGCCACCGGGTCCACCGGAATGGCCTCGACCGCCGGGATGCCCGCCAGCGCGGTGTCGGGGTCCTTCAGACCGTTGCCGGTGACCGTGCACACCACGGTCGAGCCCCGCTCGATCCAGCCGTCGGCACTCGCGGCGAGCAGGCCCGCGACGCTGGCCGCCGACGCCGGCTCGACGAACACGCCCTCCTTGCCGGCGACGAGTCGGTAGGCCTCGAGCAGCTTCTCGTCGGTGGCCGCCAGGAACTGCCCGGTCGACTCGTCCTTCGCGGCGACGGCCTGGTTCCAGCTGGCCGGGGAACCGATGCGGATGGCGGTGGCGACGGTCTCCGGGTCCTTCACCGGCGCGCCGTTCACCAGCGGCGCGGCGCCCGCGGCCTGGACACCGAGCATGCGCGGCACCGACGACGAGACGCCGTCGGCGTGATACTCCTTGTAGCCCTTCCAGTACGCGGTGATGTTGCCCGCGTTGCCGACCGGCAGAGCGTGGACGTCGGGGGCACGGCCCAGCACGTCGACGATCTCGAAGGCGGCGGTCTTCTGACCCTCGATCCGCGCCGGGTTGACCGAGTTCACGAGTTCGATCTCGGTGAACTCGGCGGTCGCCTTGCGCGCGAGTTCGAGACAGTCGTCGAAGTTGCCCTCGACCTGGATGATCTTGGCGCCGTGCATGACCGCCTGCGCGAGCTTGCCCATCGCGATCTTGCCCTGCGGGATCAGGACCGCGCAGGTGATCCCGGCCCGGGTGGCGTATGCGGCGGCTGATGCCGAGGTGTTGCCCGTGGATGCGCACAGGACCGCGGTCTTGCCGTTGTTGACCGCGTTGCTGACGGCCATCGTCATGCCGCGGTCCTTGAACGAACCGGTGGGGTTGAGGCCCTCCACCTTGAGGTAGACCTCGCAGCCGGTCAGCGACGACAGATGCGGCGCACTGATCAGCGGGGTGCCACCCTCGAGCAGCGTGACGACCTTCCAGTCGTCGGCGACGGGCAACCGCGACCGGTAGGCCTCGATGAGGCCCGGCCACGCGCGGTGCACAGGCGTAGAAGTCGCTTCAGTCATCGGTACCTTCCAATCGCAAAACACTCGACACCTTGATGACGGCGTCCATGTCTTCGAGCGCCGCAACACAATCCGATTGAGCTCGGTCGGGGGCGCGGTGGGTGACCAGGATCAGGCGGGCGTCGTCGCCCGCGCCCTCCTGGCGCACCGCGGCGATGCTGACCGACCGCTTCGAGAACTCCCCCGCGACCTGCGCCAGCACGCCGGGCTTGTCGGCCACCCGCATCGAGACGTAATACCGCGTGAACACGTCGTCGATCGGGGCGACGGGCAGGGAGGCGTAGGTCGACTCGAGCGGTCCGCGCCCGCCGTGCACGCGGTTGCGGGCGGCCATGACCATGTCGCCGAGAACCGCGGATGCCGTCGGTGATCCCCCGGCACCCTGCCCGTAGAACATCAGCCGCCCGGCGTTCTCGGCTTCCACGACGACGGCGTTGAACGCGCCGTTCACGGTCGCCAGCGGGTGGGTCAGCGGAATCAGCGCGGGGTACACGCGCGCCGAGATCCGTTGCGCGCCATTGGCGTCGCGGACGCGCTCGCAGATCGAGAGCAGTTTGATCGTGCAGTCGAACTTCTTGGCCGCGACCAGGTCCGCGGACGTGACCGAGGAGATGCCCTCGCGGTGCACATCGGCCGCCGTGACCCGCGTGTGGAAGGCGATCGAGGCGAGGATCGCCGCCTTGGCCGCGGCGTCGTAGCCCTCGACGTCGGCCGTCGGATCGGCTTCGGCATATCCGAGGCGGCCGGCCTCGGCGAGGGTGTCGGCGTAGTCGGCGCCCGTCTCGTCCATCGCGGAGAGGATGAAGTTGGTGGTGCCGTTGACGATGCCGTTGACCCGCTCGACGGTGTCGCCGGCCAGCGACTGCATCAGCGGACGGATGACCGGGATGGCGCCGGCGACCGCGGCCTCGAAGTAGAGGTCCACCTTGGCATCTGCCGCGGCGGTCGCGAGTTCGCCGGTGTATTCGGCGAGGAGCGCCTTGTTCGCCGTCACCACCGACTTGCCGCTCTCGAGCGCCGACCGGATCAGACCGCGGGCCGGGTCGATGCCGCCCATCAACTCGACGACGATGTCGACGTCGTCGCGCGCGACGAGTGCCGCCGGGTCGTCGGTCAGGAGATCCTGCGCGATCTTGCGGGGACGGCCGAGATCCCGCACCGCGACGCCGCGGATCTCCACGGGAGCCCCGACGCGCGCCCGGAGGTCGTCGGCGTTGTCGGTGATGATGCGCACCACCTCGGCACCGACATTGCCCATGCCGAGCACCGCGACACCGATGGTGCGCGAGTCCGCATCGGTTGCGCCACTTGTGTTCTGCACGGATTCGGTCACAGGCCCACCTCCAGGCTGAGGAAGTCGTCGATGGTCTCCCGGCGCAGCAGTAGCCGGGCGTTCCCGTCGGCCACCGCCACCACGGGCGGTCTCATGGTCATGTTGTATCGGCTCGACATCGAGTAGCAGTAGGCACCGGTCGCCGCCACCGCGATCAGGTCGCCGGGGCCGAGATCCTCCGGCAGCCAACAGTCCTTGATCACGATGTCGCCGCTCTCGCAATGCTTTCCCACGACCCGGCACACCACCGCACGGGCCTCCGACACCCGGGACACGAGCCGCACGTCGTATTCGGCGTCGTAGAGAACGGTGCGGATGTTGTCGCTCATGCCGCCGTCGACGGAGACGTAGCGTCGTACGGCGCCGCCGCCCAGTGCGACGTCCTTCACGGTGCCGACGCGATACAGCGTGATCGTGCCGGGACCGGCGATGGCGCGGCCCGGTTCGACGGCGATGGTCGGCATGGGCAGCCCGAGTGCTGCCGACTCCCGCTCGACGATCGCCGCGAGCGTCTCCGCCACCTTCTGCACCGGCAGCGGACGCTCGTCGGGGAGGTACGAGATCCCCAGTCCGCCACCGAGATCGACGACCGACATCTGCGCGGTCTTCTCGACACCGAACTCGCCGACGACGTCGCGGAGCAGTCCGAGCACCCGGTGGGCGGCCAGCTCGAATCCGTCCATGTCGAAGATCTGCGACCCGATGTGGCTGTGCAGACCCACGAGCCTGAGGTTGTCGGTCGCGAAGACCCGCCGGATGGCTTCCATCGCGATCCCACCGGCGAGCGAGAATCCGAACTTCTGGTCCTCGTGTGCGGTCGAGATGAACTCGTGGGTGTGCGCTTCGACACCGACGGTCACGCGCACCAGCACGTCGGCGACGACACCGCGTTCGCCGGCGATCACGTCGAGCCGATCGATCTCGATCATCGAGTCGAGGACGACGTGCCCGATCCCGGCGTCGACCGCAGCGCGCAGCTCGTCGACGCTCTTGTTGTTGCCGTGCAATGCGATTCGCTCCGGCGGGAAACCGGCGCGCAGTGCGATGGCGAGTTCACCACCGCTGCAGACGTCCAGGGACAGCCCCTCGTCGTCGACCCAGCGCGCGATCTCGGTACTCAGGAACGCCTTCGACGCGTAGTGCACTCGCCCGTACGGGCCGAACGCCGCCATCATGTCCCGGCAGCGCGACCGGAAGTCGGCCTCGTCCACGACGAACGCCGGCGTCCCGAACTCTTCGGCGAGCTGACTCACCGGCACGCCGGCCAACCGTAGCTCGCCCGATTCGTCGCGGGATGCGTTGCGCGGCCACACCTGTGCGGGGATGGCGGCGAGCACCGCCGGGTCGTTCGGACGCTCGGCGAGATGGGGTGCGGCCAGCAGTTCGGCGTGCCGGGGGCCGGCGGGGTGTGCGTTCACATCTGCTCCGGCGCGGTGACGCCGACGAGCCCCAGGCCGTTGGCCAAGACCTGACGGGTGGCCTCGCACAGGGCGAGCCGGGCCCGGTGGATGTCCGCCGGTTTCTCGTCACCCTGCGGCAGGACACGGCACTTGGCATAGAACCGGTGGTAGGTGCCGGCGAGGACCTCGAGGTAGCGACAGACCCGGTGCGGTTCGCGCAACGTGGCGGCGGTCGCGACGACATCGTCGAAATCGCCGATGGTGCGGATCAATTCGCCCTCGGCGGGATCGTCGAGCAGGTCGAGATGGTCCAGCGACGACACGACCCCGAGGTCAGCGGCGTTGCGGGCCAGTGCGGACATCCGCGCGTGGGCGTACTGCACGTAGTACACCGGGTTGTCGTTGGACTGTTTGGTGAGCAGGTCGAGATCGATGTCGATGTTGACGTCGACCGACGAGCGGATCAGCGAATAGCGCGCGCCGTCGACGCCGACCGCGTCGACGAGGTCGTCGAGCGTGATGACCGTGCCGGCACGCTTGCTCATACGGACCGGCGTGCCGTCGCGCACGAGGTTGACCATCTGGCCGATCAGCACCTCGACGGTGGCCGGGTCGTCGCCGAGCGCCGCCGCCGCGGCCTTGAGCCGGCTGATGTACCCGTGGTGATCGGCGCCGAGCATGTAGATGCAGAGGTTGAAGCCGCGGTTGCGCTTGTCACGGTAGTAGGCGATGTCGCCCGCGATGTAGGCGGCGTTGCCGTCGCTCTTGAGGACCACACGGTCCTTGTCGTCACCGAACTCGGTGGACCGCAGCCACCACGCGCCGTCCTTCTCGTACAGGTTGCCATTGGCCTTGAGCTCGCCGATGCACTCGTCGACGAGGCCGGTGGCGAACATCTTGTCCTCATGGGTGAAGACGTCGAAGTCGGTGCCGAAGTCGTGGAGGCTCTGCTTGATGTGGGTGAACATCAGGTCCACCCCGACCGAACGGAACGTCTCGAGGCGGTCGGCGTCGGGCTGCGACAGCACCTCGGGGACCGTCTCGACGACCTTCGCGGCGATGTCGGCGATGTAATCGCCCGCGTAGCCGTCCTCCGGGGTCGGGTTGCCCAGTGCCGCGGCCTCCAGCGACCGGGCGAACCGGTCGATCTGGGCACCGTGGTCGTTGAAGTAGTACTCACGCGTGACCGCACCACCGCGAGCGGCCAGCACGCGGCCTAAAGCATCGCCGACGGCCGCCCAGCGGGTACCGCCCAGGTGGATCGGCCCGGTCGGATTGGCCGACACGAATTCGAGGTTGATGACCGAACCGGCGAGTTCGTTTCCGCGGCCGTAGTCCGCACCCCGGGCCAGCACCGCCGCGACGACGGTGTTCTGCGCGGCGGCCCCGAGCCAGAGGTTCACGAACCCGGGACCGGCGATCTCGGCCTTCGCGACACCCTCGGCCGCGGCGAACGCCTCCGCGAGCCAGCCGGCGAGTTCCCGCGGGTTCACGCCGAGCCGCTTGCCCATCTGCAGGGCGACGTTGGTGGAATAGTCGCCGTGGTCAGCGTGACGGGGGCGCTCGACGACGATGGAGTCGGGCACCAGGTTCTCGTCCAGTCCGCGGTCGCGGACCACGGTCAGGGTCACGTCGCGCAGCAGCGCGGCCAGGTCGGCGGGAGTCACAGGACACCATCCTATTGGCCGCGGCCACTACACCGACAATCGCACCCTGCTCCACCCATCGGGCCCACCAGTACACTCGTGTGCGCCGAGCGCGGGCCGGGTCTCCCGCAGGTCCGCTCGGCCCCCGCAGTCGGATGAGGAAAGAAGTCAATGGCGCGCAAACCAGGGGCCAACGTCCCCAAGTCCCGCAAGCGAGCAGGATCCGTTCCCTCGGCGACGGGACGTCAGGTCGACTGGATGCTGATCGGCGCCGTCGTGGTGGTCATCGGCCTCATCGCCGGACTCGCGATCTACCTCGTCCCCAAGTTCAACGAGCGGCGCGCCGAACAGAAGGACGACTTCGCCGTGGAAACGGTGTCCGAGTTCGTGCCCTCACCGCAGAATCCCGATCCGTCGGCGAACATCCCGGGTGTGACGAAGCGCTACTACGAGGCCGCGCGGCACGTCACCGCGACCCAGCGTGTCGCCTACGACCAGTCGCCTCCGTTCGGCGGGCCGCACGACGAGATCTGGGCGACCTGTACCGGCGTCGTGTACCCGAACCCGCTGCGGTCGGAGAACGCCGTCCACGCCCTCGAACACGGCGCGGTCTGGATCACCTACAACCCGGACACCGTCTCACCGGAGGACCTCGACTACCTCAAGCAGCTTGTCCGCGGTGAGCAGTACCTGTTCCTCTCGCCCTACCCCGGACTAGACCAGCCGGTGTCGCTGCAGAGCTGGGGACACCAGCTCAAGCTCGAATCCGCCCGCGATCCGCGCGTCAACCAGTTCATCACCGCGCTGCGCCGCAACATGATGCCCGGGGTCTACCCGGAGAACCCGCAGACCGCCGCCTACCCCGAGACCCAGGCCACCTGTACCGCCATCCCCGGGTTCGATCCGTCGAACCCCCCGCCGGCCGACGAGGGTGAGCCCGGCCCCGACGCCGTCCCGATGGATGGCGGCAACCAGCAGCCCGCGGGCTGACGCGGGTTCCCAGCGAGCAGCAGACCAGGTAACGGACCGGGCCGCACGCCCCGACGAGATCGGCGAGGACCAGCGATGACCGACAACAGCGACCAGCCCGAATCGCGGGACGGGACAACGACTCCCGAGGGTCCGGACGACACCGCCGAGCCGTCGTCGCGCCCACGGATCCTGCTCGCCCTGGGCGGCGCCGCCCTCCTACTGTTCGGTCTCGGCCTGGGACTGCTGATCCAGGCGAGCCTCGCCGACGACTCCACCGGCGACGATTCCCCGGCTGCGAACTCGGCGGCCGTCGGCTTCGCGCAGGACATGACCCGCCACCATGAGCAGGGTGTGGAACTGGCCGCCATCGAACTCGAACACGGCACCGACCCCGAGGTGCGGAGCATGGCGTTCGACATCCTCACCGCCCAGAGCAATGAGATCGGCCAGATGCAGTCGTGGCTGACGCGATGGGGTCAGCCCGTCACCAACCCCGGCGCGACCATGGCGTGGATGGGCCACGGCGGTTCCGAGACCGACGGACACGACCACTCCGATCCCGCGGATCACTCCGCCGGCGGTCACGATCACGGCCACGGTGGTGACGGTGGTTCAGACCACGGGGACATGGACCACGGGGACATGGACCACGGAGACATGGACCACGGGGACATGTCGGCACCCTCCTCCGGCGCACCAGCGGCGGGTGCCGCGGACTCCGACGCCGAACAGCCGCCGATGCCCGGGATGGCGACGTCGGCGGAGATGCAACAGTTCCGCGCGATGCGGGGTCCCGAGGTCGACATCCGGTTCCTCCAGCTGATGCTGCGTCACCACGAGGGCGGTCTGCACATGATGGAATACGCCGCCGACCCGGCCAACGTCGAGCAGGCTTACGTCCGCGACCTGGCGTCGAGCATGAAACGGACCCAGGACAAGGAGATCGCCATCATCACCCAGATGCTGGCCCTGCGTGGCGCACAACCACTTCCGCTGAACTGAGCGCCCCCCACGGCGGGCACGCCGGTGAGGTGAGCAAGTTCGGTCGGGCCACGCGGCTCTCCAAACGGCGATGATGGCGGCATGCTCTCACCACGCCTCGCTGCCGCGGTCGACGCGTTGCCACTGGCCCCTGGTCTGCGAGTCCTCGAGATCGGCTGCGGGCCCGGGCCGGCAGCACGCGAGGTGGCGCGCCGGGTGGGACCCGACGGCTTCGTACTCGGCATCGATCGGTCGCCTCAAGCCGTGAACGCCGCCCGCCGGGCCGCGATCGCCGGCGGCTTCGGTCCGGACCGACTCGACTTCGACTGCAGCGCCATCGAGGACTTCGACCTCGGCGCGCGCATCCCGTTCGACGTGGCGTTCGCACTGCGCGTCGGCGCACTAGACGGGCGACACCCCGATCTCTACGACGCGGCCGTGGGGGCCGTGGCCCGGGCGCTGCGTCCGGGCGGAGTGCTGCTTGTCGACGGCGGTGATCCGTTGCGGCGCATCGAGTTGCCGGCGAGTTGAGGCAGATCAGCACCGCGTGCGCGTGGAACTGTGGCGATCACGCCGGGGCTGTGGCACGCTGCTGCCCAGCGCCGCGTGCCGGTGGCGGACCGCATCAGGCATGGAGGCGCCGGGAGAGCCGTACGTGTGAGGGAACATCCTCCGGGCTGCTCGGTTCAGCAATAGGTATCGGTATCCGATACCTATTGCTGAACGCGGCAGAAGCCGCCTGACAATGGCACATACCCCGCCAAGCCCACCTGTTCAGCGCGGAGGCCAGGGATTATGGGATCGGGCCCGGAGACTCCCGGGAAGAACGGCTACGCCGGTCAGTGCTACTGGTGCCCCCGATAGGATTCGAACCTATGGCCTTCTGCTCCGGAGGCAGACGCTCTATCCCCTGAGCTACGGGGGCTCATCGGGCGGGACTCAGCCTAGCGCACCGATCCGTCGACATCCCAATCGGCAGCTCAGGACACGCCGAGCGGGCTCTGCACTCGGACCGACGACCCGTGCTCGCCGCGGAGGACGTGCAGCTGGGCCGGAATTCGTGCGCGGAGTTCGTCGACGTGACTCACCACGCCGACGACACGCCCGCCGGCCCGCAAGTCATCCAGGACCCCCATGACGAGGTCGAGCGCCTCGGGATCGAGGGTGCCGAAACCCTCATCGATGAAGATGGTGTCGAGCACCCGCCCGCCCGACTCCGCGGAGACGACGTCGGCGAGTCCGAGTGCGAGGGCCAGCGATGCGAAGAAGGTCTCGCCGCCGGACAGCGTCGTCGTCGGGCGGAGCGCGCCGGTGTACTCGTCGCGGACCTCGATACCGAGGCCGCCACGCCGGCCCCGGACACCCGCGGCGTCGGTGTGCACGAATTCGTAACGCCCGGAGGACATCTCGCGGAGACGACCCGACGCGGCGACGAGGACCTCGTCGAGACGCGCGGCCAGCACGTAGGACCGCAGCGACATCCGGCGTGCGTTCTGTCCGCGCCCGCTGACCAATTCGGCGAGTCCCTGGAGTTCGGCGTGACGTTCCTGCAGAGGCGCCAGGGAGTCGAGGGCCTCCCAGAAGTGGGTGACGTACTCCTGGAGGTCGGCCGCCTGCCGGCCGGCCACGGCGTGTTCCTTCGCGGCGGTGTCGAGGCGGCGGCGGGCGGCGTCACGGTCTGCGGTGAGCTGTTCGACATCCGGCTCCGGAGTCGACATCGCGGCGCGCACATCCTCGTCGGCGAGGGTCTCCTCGGCAGCGGCGCGCAGACTGGCGGCCTCCTGCAGCAACGTGTCCCACGCCGCGATCTGCTTGTCCGGGGCGAATGCCGCTCGGACGGCGGCGACATCGTCGAACCCGGCGTCGGCACACGCCGCGGACAATCGATCGGTCGCCTCGGCGACCCGGTCCCGCGCTCGCGCGGCTTCTTGCCGGGCGTTCCGGTGACGACGGGTGCGACGGACCAGCTCGGCGAGTTCACGGCGCCGCTCGGCGACCCCGCCGCGGCCGCCGGTTGCCTCCCGGACGGCCTCATCGAGCTCGGTGAGGTTCTGCCGCAACGCGGTCACCCGCTCGCGACGGGCGGACTGGGCCGACTCGTCGTCGGCGAGGGTGGTGCGCCACCCATCGACCTCGGCGTCGATCCGATCGACCGCCGTCTGCAGCGCTGGGAGTCGCGACGCGGCACGTTCCGCGGCAGCCAGTTCGGCGCCCACCCGGGCGAGGTCGGCGTCGACGGCGTCGGAACGAGCACCACCGATCACGGCGTCGAGATGCGTACGGCGTTCGACGAGAGCCGCCACCGCGGATTGCGCGATGGCCTTGATCGCGCTCGCCCGCTCCTCGGCGGCCGCTGCCGCGTCTTCGTTGGCTGTGACCTCGGACGCCGGGGCGTCGCCGTCGTCGGTGGCCGGTCGAGGGTGCGTCACTGAACCACACACGACGCAGGGTTCACCCTCGACGAGCCCGCCCGCCAGTTCCACTGCCATCCCGGCGAGGCGACGCTCGCGGGCGTCGAGCACGCGCTCCCGCGCAGCGGCATGGGCGTCGCGGGCGTCGAGCAACTCCTTCTCGGCGGTCGCGAGCCGGACCAGCACCGCGTCCCGGTCGGTGAGTGCGTCGCGTACGCGGCGGAGTGCGTCGCGCTCGGCCCGGAGTTTCGGAGCCTGCATCCGCAACTCCCCCGCTTCCGCCAGTGCGGCGACGGCCTCGGCGCGACGGCCCGGCGCGGCGTCGAGCAGGGTCCGGGTCTGGGCAGTGCGGCGGTCCGCCTCGACGATCGCCGAGTTCAGGGTCTGGATCTCGGCGACCAGAGCCGGCCGCTGCGCGACGCGTTCGGCGAGGGGCTCCCACCGCCCCGACTCCTCGGTCCAGCGGTCGATCGCCGCATCCAGGCGTGCGTCGAGATCCTCGTCTGACCCGCCGGCGCACAGAGACTCACCCTCCGGCAGCGCGCACAGCTCTGCGTGCGCACGCGTGACGGCCTGCTCGGCGACCGTGAGTTCGCGAGTGACACGGTCGGCGTCGTCGGCGAGCGGCACGATGGGCGCCGCCTGCAGGGCCTGCCGACGAGCCTGTGCCGCCGCGCTCAGAGCGGCTTCGCCGTCCGCGAGCCGTGCGAGTCGCTCGGTGGCCGCACGCCCCCGGCGACGCAGCTCGGCGAGCCGGCTCCCGCTCTCGTACGCGGCCTGCGTCTGGTCGGCCGCGGCCTGCGCCGCACCTGACTCGAGGCGCATGCGCTCCGCGGCGGTGCGCGCACGCTCGAGACATTCCTGCGCCCAGTCGAAGTCGGGTTCGGCGGTCGGTTCGACCCCGCCCACCGCCACGATCTGACCGGCGACCCGGTCGAGCACGGCGGTCTGTTCGGTCAGCTTCGCCGCGCTCTCCCGCGCGCGGTCACGCAACCACTCCTCGAGGTCACCGAACCGCTCGGTGTCGAACAACCGCTCCAGCAGCGCTTCCCGCTCATCGGAGTGCGCGCGCAGGAATCGGGCGAAGTCGCCCTGCGGCAGCAGGACCACCTGGAAGAACTGATCGGCACTCATCCCCAGCAGCCGGACCACGGCGTCGCCGATCTCGGGGATGCGGGTCAGGTCGGGTCCGGATCCGTCGACCCACACGAGCGTCGCCCGAGCGTTCACCTTGCGGGTGCCGTCGCCGCGCTTCTTGGGTCGTTCGTGTTCGGGCGACCGCGTGATCCGGAGTCGGCGGGACGCGATCGTCGCCTCGAGTTCGACCTCCGGGATGTCCTCGGCCGCAGCGTGATCCGAGTGCAGGCGCCGGTTGGTGTCGCGCACGCCCGGTACCCGACCGAACAGTGCGAAGGCGACCGCGTCGAGGACCGTGGTCTTGCCGGCGCCGGTCTGGCCGTGCAGCAGGAACAGTCCGTCACCGCCGAGGTCGTCGAAGTCGACCGTGATCTCGTCGGCGAACGGACCGAAGGCCCGGACGCGCAGACGGTGCAGCCTCATGCGGACTCCGCGACGATCGCCTCGATGTCGAACAGGGTCAGTTCGGCCGCATCCGATTCGGGTTCGCCGACCACGGCGCGGAGTGCGCGTTCGAGGAGCACCCGCTCCCCCTTCGTCGGCTCGTCGCGTACGTCCTCGATGAACGATGCAACGATCTCGGCGTCGGTCCGGCCGCGCACGCGGGAACGGTAGTCGACGCCGGAGCCGGAATGCGGCCGCTCCCACTGCACATGGACCGCGAACGGGAACCGCTCGCGCAGCCGACGCATCGCGTCGGTCGGGCGGACCGGGTCGGTCAGCGTCACCTCGACGTAGTGGTCCTGCGCCGCGGCGTACCTTTCGTCGGTCAGCAGGTCGCCGAGAACGCCGGTGAGAGAGCTCAGTTCGCGGACGACGGGCAGCTCGTGTGCGCGGACCTCGGCGACGCCGTCGGCGTCGAGATCCACCACCAGGGCCGCCTTCCGGTGGGTTCGCTCACCGAAGGAGTACGGCAGCAGCGAACCGCTGTAACGGACCGTGTCGGTGACACGTTGCGGCGAGTGCAGATGCCCGAGGGCGACGTAGTCGGCGCCCGAGAACGTCTCGGCGGGAACCGTTTCCACCCCGCCGACACTGATCGAGCGCTCCGAACCGGAGGCCGCGGCCCCGCTGACGAAGGCGTGGGCGACGACCACGGACCGAACCCGGCGCGCAGTCAGATCGGTGCGGACGCGAGTCATGGCGGCGTCGAGGACAGCGGTGTGCCCGCCGATCGACTCGACGCCGAGGTGGCGTCGCGCGGTGTCGGGTTCGAGATAGGGGATGCCGTAGAACGCGACGTCTCCGTGGGCGTCCGACAGGATGACCGGACGGTCGATGTCGGCGATCGAGGTCCGCAGATGCAGGCCACCGGCGGCGGCGAATCCCGACCCCGCACCGAGGCGGGTGGGCGAGTCGTGATTGCCCGAGGTGACGACGATCTGCGCTCCCGCAGCGGCGATCTCGGCCAGGCCCTCGTCGTACACGCGGACCGCGTCGGCGGACGGGACGGACCGGTCGTACACGTCACCGGCGACGATGACGGCGTCGGCCGACTCCGCGGCGACCAGTGCGGCCAGATGCGACAGTGCGCGACGCTGGTCGGCGAGCAGCTCGACCCCGTGGAACGTCCGGCCCAGGTGCCAGTCGGAGGTGTGCACGATCCGCATGGGCGCAACCTTACGGTCGGGTGCCGACAGATCGTGGGACGCGCGCTCGCCTACGCCGTCGACCCCGGCACCGACTCGGACCGACCGGCGTCGGCGCCCACCGCGTACGGGTCGACGACCTGCGGTGGGACCGTCTGATGCGCGGGCCGGACGAAGAAGAAGGTCGCCACGACGCCGATCAGCAGCGCGGCCGCGGGCAGGTAGAGCGACTGCCCCATGGCGGTCGCGAACCCCTCGCGCAGGAACTCCGGCAGTTGCCCGGCCGCACCGTCCTGGGCGTTCTCGGCGTCGACGCCGGGCAGCTCGGCCGCCAGCCGGGTCTGCAGAAGCGCTCCGATCATGGCGGAGCCGAGAACCGAACCGATGACCCGCAGGGTGTTGTAGACGCCGGCCCCGGCCCCGGCCTGATGCCACGGCAGATTGCGGGTGGCGGTCGCGGCCAGCGGCGCCCAGATACCGGCCGAGGCCACACCCATCAGGCACAACGGAATCACGATCAACCAGACCGGGGTCTCCGGGCGGGCGACGAAGCCCAACCACGCGATGGCGATCGCGTTCAGCAGCAGTGCCGAGGACACGATCGTGCGCGGGTGGACGCGATCGACCACCCGGCCCACGATCGGAGCCAGGACACCGGTCAGCACCGCCATCGGCACCAGAACGACCGCCGACTCCGTCGGCGACATCCCGCCGACGAGCTGGAGGAAGAACGTCAGGGGGATCATCATCGCCGACACGGCGAAGCCCATCGACGCGATGCCGATGGTCGACAGCGAGAAGTTACGGTCGCGGAACAGCGACAACGGGACCAGGGGCTCGGTGCGGATGCGGGACTGCCAGTAGACGAAGACCCCCAGGACCACGACTCCGCCGACGATGAGCAGCCAGATCCAGGTATCCCAGTCGAAGGTCTCCCCCTCCTGGATGCCGAACACCAACGCGGACAGCCCCACCGCGGACAGGCCGACCCCGATCCAGTCGAACTGGTGGTCGTTCGTGCTCACCCGCGGGACGAGAACGGCCGCGAGGACGAGACCGGCGAGGCCGACGGGCAGGTTGATGAAGAAGAT
Organism: Gordonia sp. NPDC057258; assembly: GCF_042668985.1. Lineage (NCBI taxonomy): Bacteria > Bacillati > Actinomycetota > Actinomycetes > Mycobacteriales > Gordoniaceae > Gordonia > Gordonia sp. NPDC057258. The sequence goes on along the minus strand of NZ_JBHUXZ010000034.1, from coordinate 10,462 downwards.
CCACTCCCAGCCGAACGCGTCGGTCAGCACGCCGCCGAGCAACGGACCGACGAGGGTCGCCACGCCGGCGACCGTGCCCCACACGCCCATTGCGGCGCCGCGCTTCTCGGCCGGGAAGATGCGAGTGATCAGCGCCATCGTCTGCGGGGTGATGAGGGCGGCGCCGACACCCTGCAGACCGCGGGCCGCGATCAGCTCACCGATCGACGACGACAGGCCGCACCAGAGGCTGGCCGCGGTGAAGACCGCCAGACCGAGCTGGTACATCGTCTTGGGGCCGAACTTGTCACCCAGGCGACCGGTGATCAGCAGCGGCACCGCGTAGGTGAGCAGGTACGCACTGGTGACCCAGACGACGCCGTTGACATTCGTGTCGAGGTCGGCCTGGATACGCGGCTGGGCCACGGCCACGATCGTCATGTCGACGAGGATCATGAAGAAGCCCACGCAGAGCGCCAGCATCGCGGCCCACGGGCGGCCGGTGACCATCTCGTCGATGCCCGCGTTCTGGCCGCGGGCGGCGTCGCTCGACTGCATTTCCTCGATGCTAGACCTGTCCGATTCGTGAACGGCCCGCGCGATCACGGGTTTCGCGGCAGCTCGGGGCGGGATGTCGCTCCGGATCATTACTGTGGAGCCCATGAGCACAGAGTCCGAGCAGAGCACCGCGTCCGAGGGCGAACAGGGTTCGTACGTGATGACCGGCGAGGAGTTCGTCCGGGACACGAAGTACATCGAGACCCGCATCACCGCCGACGGCCGGGACGGCTATCCGGTGGAGGCCGGTCGGTACCGGCTCGTCGCAGCCAGGGCCTGCCCGTGGGCCAACCGGACCCTCATCGTGCGGCGGCTACTCGGCCTCGAGGACGCCATCTCGCTCGGGCTGTGCGGTCCCACGCACGACAAGAACTCGTGGACCTTCGACCTCGACCCCGGCGGAGTGGACCCGGTCCTGCAGATCCCGCGACTCAAGGACGCCTACGAGAAGCGGATCCCCGGCTACCCGAAGGGGATCACCGTGCCGGCGATGGTCGACGTGCCGACCGGCGAGGTCGTCACCAACGACTTCCCGCAGATCACCATCGACTACTCGCTGGAATGGACCGCCTTCCATCGCGACGGCGCGCCGGAGCTCTACCCGGAGCGTCTGCGCGACGAGATCGACGAGGTCAGCCACGGCATCTACACGGAGGTCAACAACGGCGTCTACCGCTGCGGATTCGCCGGCAGCCAAGAAGCCTACGACGCGGCGTACGACCGGTTGTTCACCAAACTCGGCGAGTTGTCCGAGCGGTTGTCGACGCAGCGCTACCTGGTCGGCGACACCATCACCGAGGCCGACGTCCGGCTCTTCACCACCCTGGCGCGATTCGACGCGGTGTATCACGGCCACTTCAAGTGCAATCGGAGCAAGTTGAGCGAGATGCCGGTGCTGTGGGCCTACGCCCGGGACCTGTTCCAGACGCCCGGCTTCGGCGACACCACCGACTTCACCCAGATCAAACAGCACTACTACATCGTCCACACCGACGTGAATCCCACGCAGATCGTGCCGAAGGGCCCGGACCTCCGCGGCTGGCTCACCGCACACCATCGCGACGACCTGGGCGGTCGCCCGTTCGGTGACGGCACACCCCCCGGTCCCCCACCACCGGCCGAGGTCGTGCCCGCAGCGGACTGGGTACCGACGGAACGAGCGGCGGCGGAATGAAAGACAAGGCGTCACAAGGACTTTCGGCAGACCACGGCCGTACGCCCCCCGGCAAGGCCGTCGAGGTGACCGGCGGCATCCTGGACCGGGCACAGCGACTGCAGGCACCCGCGGTGAAGAAGTACGTCGATTCACTGCGGCGGAAGTACCCCGACGACTCACCCGCGCAGATCATCGAGCGGCTCGAGAAGCGTTATCTGAACGCGGTCACCGGTTCCGGCGGCGCCGTCGGCGCGGCGGCCGCGGTGCCCGGTGTCGGCACGATGACCGCGTTCGGGGCGATGACCGGGGACACGGCGTTCTTCCTCGAGGCGTCGGCCCTGCTCGCGCTGTCGATCGCCGAGGTGCACGGCATCCCGGTGCACGAGTCCGAGCGTCGCAAGGCCCTGGTCATGACCGTCGCGCTGGGCGAAGAGGGTGTGCTGGCCCTCGGTCGCGTGGTCGGCACCGGAGGCGGTGCGCTGCGCCGGCTCGGTGGAGCCGCCCTGCCATCCGGTGCGATCACCAAACTGAACAAGACCCTGGTGAACAAACTCGTCAAGAAGTACGCGATCCGCCGGGCGCCGCTGATCTTCGGCAAGCTCATGCCCGCCGGTATCGGTGCGGTCATCGGTGGTGTGGGGAGTCGCGCCCTCGGCCGCAAGGTCGTCCACAACGCGCGCGAGGCGTTCGGGCCGGCACCCCGGACGTGGGTCATCGACGTCGACTTCAGTGAAGCACCCACCCCGGATCCGCTCCCACCCGGTTCGTGGTGACCGCGGCGGCCGCACCGCACCCGCAGTCGTCGGCAGCCGCGCCCGGCTGGATCCGCCGACTCCTCGGTGAGTCATGGCGATACCGACGCGTCGTCGTCGTCACGATGATCTTCACCCTGGTCGCCGTTGGGGTGGACGTCCTGATGCCGCTGCTGACCAAGGCCGCGATCGACCACGCCACCGGCGTCGTCGACGACGGCCTCTCGCTACGCACCGTGATCATCGCGCTGGTCGTCTTCGCCGTCGTCCGTTACGCCTGCCATCTCGGCCGGCGGGTGTTCGCGGGACGGCTCGCGGTGAACGTGCAGAACACGCTGCGACTCCGACTCCTCGACACCCTGTTGCACCTCGACGGCCGCAGCCAGCACCAGATCCGCACCGGACAGATCGTGTCTCGCTCGATCTCCGACATCCAGGTCGTCCAGAGTCTGCTGGCCATGGCGCCACTGTCGTTGGGCGCCGCGGTGCAGATGGTCGTGGCCCTGGCCATCATGGCGTACCTGTCGCCGCTCCTGACCGGGGTGGCGTTGCTGATCGCCCCGCTCATCGCCCTCGAGGTGTGGCGTACCCGGCGTCGGCTGTTCGCGGCGACGTGGTCGGCGCAGCAGGCCGCCGCCGACGTCGCCCAGCACGTGGAGGAGACCGTCACCGGCGTGCGGGTCGTGAAGGGTTTCGGCCAGGAGGAACGCGCGGTCGACGACCTCATCACCCGGTGCCGGACGGTGTTCGCTCGCCGACTCCGCGCCGCCCGGATCAATGCTCGATTCGCCCCGACCCTGGCCGCCATCCCGCAGCTGGGCATGGTCGGGGTGATCGTCGTGGGCGGCTACCTCACGATGACCGGCGCGATCACGGCCGGCACCTTCGTCGCGTTCAGCACGTACGTCGCCACCATGACCGGCATCGCCCGACTGCTGACGAACCTGATCGTCAACGCCCAGCTGGCGCGGGCGGCCGTCGAACGCGTCTACGACGTCATCGACCATCCCCACGATCCGGGCGACACCGCGACCGGCACGCTGCCCGACGGCCCCCTGGGCGTCGAACTGGACGGTGTGGGGTTCGCCCACCACACCCACGACGCCGACGACCCGCCCGCCGTGCTGTCCGGTATCGACCTGCGGATCGAGCCGGGCGAATGTGTGGCGATCGTGGGTCCGCCCGGTTCCGGCAAGTCGACCATCGCCGACCTGGTCAGCCGGTTCGAACGACCCGACTCCGGGACGATCTCGCTGCTCGGCGAGAGCGCCGGTGACGAGCCGTCCCGGTACCGGATCGACGACCTCGCGCCCGAGGCACTCCACCGTGCCGTCGCCGTCGTGTTCGACGAGCCGTTCCTGTTCTCCGACACCATCACCGCGAACATCGCGATGGGCCCGGCAGCCGCCGGGGCCGACACCGCCGACCGGGTTCGGGCAGCAGCCGCCGCGGCAGACGCCGCCGAATTCGTCGAGGCGCTCCCCGACGGATACGACACCGTCATCGGCGAACGCGGACTCACCCTGTCGGGCGGGCAACGTCAGCGCATCGCCCTGGCACGCGCCCTGTTCGCCGACCCCCGCATCCTCGTGCTCGACGACGCGACGTCCGCGGTGGACGCGACCACCGAGGCGCGCATCCTGGGCGGGCTCCGCGACCGCCGCGCCACGATGCTGGTCCTCGCCCATCGACGTTCGACGCTCGTCCTCGCCGATCGCGTCGCGGTGCTCGACAACGGCCGGATCACCGCGCTGGGGACGCTCGCCGAACTCGAGGCGACCTCACCGCGCTTCCGCGGGCTGATGTCGAGCACCACGCAACCGGCACCCGACGGCGTCCACGACGACATCCCCGGCGCGGCCCCGGTCGCCGACACCGCGCCACCGCTGCGCGGACCGGGCCCGACCGAGATCGAGAGCCTGTGGCCCGAAGTAGCTTCCGACTCGATCGACGTCGCGGCCCGGACCTCTCCGGCGATGGGGGCGGGCTCACGGACCGGTCGCGGCGGCGGCGTGGCCAGCGCGCTCGGTTCGATGCCGGCCACCCCCCAGCTCCAGGCCTCGGTAGACGCGCTCCCCCCGGCGGTCGAGCGGCCGGAGGTCGACGTCGCCGCCGCCCGACGCGAGAACCCGGTCTTCACCCTGCGCGGACTCCTCGCGCCGGTCCGGTGGCTGCTCGCCGCCGCACTGCTCGCCATCGCCGTCGACACGCTCGTCGGCCTGGCCTTCCCGAGCATCGCCCGGGCGGTCATCGACTCGACCGGACACACCGAGGGGTCGACCCTTCTATGGGCCGCGGTCGGCGGTGTCGTACTGGTCGGGGTCGGCTGGGTCGCCGCGTCGTCGATGGCGATCACCTCGACCAGGGCCGGCGAACGGGTGCTGTTCGGACTGCGGATCCGCAGTTATGCCCACATCCAGCGCCTCGGACTCGACTACTACGAGCGCGAGCTGTCGGGCCGGATCATGACCCGGATGACGACCGACATCGATGCCTTGTCGACGTTCCTGCAGACCGGACTGACCTCGGCGATCGTGGCGGTGCTGACGCTCGTCGGCGTCGGTGTCGCGCTCCTGATCACCGGCCCCCTGCTCGGACTCCTGGTGCTGCCCGTCTTCCCCCTCCTGATCGCCGCGACGATCGTCTTCCGCCGCGTCGCGAGCCGCGCCTACACGCGCTCGCGCGAGCTGATCAGCGTCGTCAATGCGGACTTCCAGGAGAACATCGCCGGCATCAAGACCACGCAGACCTACCTGCGCACCGACGACGCCCAGGCCCGGTTCGCGCGTCGTTCCGGAGAATGGGTCGAGGCCCGGATGGTCTCGCAGCGGGCGATCGCCTCGTACTTCCCGCTCATCCAGCTCATGTCCGACATCGCGACCGCGATCGCGCTCGGCGTCGGCGCCGGGCAGGTGGCGTCGGGTTCGCTCTCGGCGGGCACACTCGTCGCCTTCGTCCTCTACCTGACGATGCTGTTCGGTCCGGTGCAACAGCTCTCGCAGGTCTTCGACGGCTACCAGCAGGCGGCCGTGGGGCTCCGCCGGATCGGCGACCTGCTGCGCACGCCGAGTTCGCTGCGCACCTCGACGAGAGCCGAGTCCCCGCCACACGGGGGCTTTGACGGCGTCGTCGACTTCGACCGGGTCGGATTCCGCTACCAAGGTTCGACGACGGATGCGCTGTCCGCCGTCGACCTGCACATCCCGGCCGGGTCGTCGCTCGCCCTGGTCGGCCGGACGGGCGCCGGCAAGTCGACGATCGTCAAGCTGCTGGCGCGCTTCTACGATCCGACCACCGGACGGGTCCTGGTCGACGGCACCGACATCGGTGACTACGAACTCGCCGGATATCGGCGGCGGCTCGGCCTCGTCCCGCAGGAGCCGCACCTGTTCACCGGCACCGTCGCCGAGAACATCGCCTACGGCCGGCCCGACGCCGATCGGGCCGCGATCGTCGACGCCGCCGCCGCGGTCGGCGCACTGCGCATGATCACCGCCCTGCCCGGCCGGATGAACCATCCCATCGGGGAACGCGGCCAGGGGCTGAGCTCGGGCCAGCGCCAACTCATCGCACTGGCCCGGGCCGAACTCGTCGAGCCCGATCTGCTGCTGCTCGACGAGGCGACCGCGACCCTCGACCAGGCCACCGAGGCGCAGGTCCTCGCCGCCGGTCGGGCGGTGACCCGGCACCGCACGTCGGTGATCGTCGCCCACCGACTGGCCACGGCCGCCCGCGCCGACACCATCGCGGTGGTGGACGGCGGACGGATCGTCGAACTCGGAACACACGAGGAGCTGCTCGCGTTGGGACAGAGGTACCGCGGCTTCTGGGATGCCGGTGTCGATCCCGACGAGCCGGCGGTGCCCCGCCCCGACTCACCCGCTCCGACCAGCGCACGGAGGGCCGCCACGACGGTCACGCGGGCCACCTCGGAACTGACTCCGTAGTAACAGGTCGGTAGGTGTGAGCGAGTCGACGACGCGTAGCATCGTCAGGTGGTTCACCGATAGTCTCCACAAGAGACGACGCGTGGCAGAGAACCCGGCACCTTCAGGGAATTGAGGCGAGATACCGCTGTGAGCAGCAGTTCGATTTCAGACTTCGGACAGAACACGTGGCTGGTCGAGGAAATGTACCAGCAATACAAAGAAGACCCGAACTCGGTCGACCCGAGTTGGCACGAACTACTGAAGAACTACGAACCCGGCGACAACGGTGGCTCCGCCCCGGCCGCCGCTCCGCCCTCGAATTCCGCAAAGCCCACTGCCGCAGAGACTTCGGCCACCACAGCGGCCACCTCGTCCTCCTCCTCGACCACGAGTGCGTCGACCAACGGGTCGGCACGCAACACCTCCGCGCCGGCCACCGAGACCACGCCGCGCAAGCAGGTCACCCTGGATCAGACCCCGGCGCGCACGGCACCGCGCAAACCCACCCCCGCCAAGGAGTCGACCGCCACGAAGGCGGCGTCGGGGCACAGCGTCGCCAGCCGTGACGGGTCGGCCCGCTCGCAGCCCAAGCCCGAGGCGGGCAAGGCCGCCGCGCCCGAGGCCCAGAAGTCCGGGTCCGCGAAGTCGGACGCACAGAAGTCCGAGAGCGCCGACGGCAACAAGGTCCTGCGCGGTCCCGCCGCGGCCATCGCGAAGAACATGGCGCTGTCGTTGGAGATCCCGACGGCCACCAGCGTCCGTGCGGTGCCCGCCAAGGCGATGATCGACAACCGGATCGTCGTCAACAACCACCTCGCGCGGACCCGAGGCGGCAAGATCAGCTTCACCCACATCCTGGGTTACGCGATCGTGCAGGCCATCAAGGCGTTCCCGAACATGAACCGGCACTTCGCCGAGATCGACGGCAAGCCGAACGTCGTCACACCCGCGCACACCAACCTCGGCCTGGCCATCGACCTGGTCGGCAAGGATGGCAACCGCACCTTGGTCGTCGCCGCGATCAAGGAATGCGAGACGATGGGCTTCGCCGAGTTCTACACGGCGTACCAGGACATCGTCCGTCGCGCCCGCGACGGCAAGCTCGGCGCGGCCGACTTCTCCGGCGTCACCATCTCACTCACCAACCCGGGCACGATCGGCACCGTGCACTCGGTGCCGCGCCTGATGAAGGGCCAGGGCGCCATCATCGGCGCCGGCGCGATGGAGTACCCGGCAGAGTTCCAGGGCGCGAGCGACGAGCAGATCGCCGAACTGGGCGTCGGCAAGCTCATGACGCTGACGTCGACCTACGATCACCGGATCATCCAGGGCGCGGAGTCGGGCGATTTCCTCCGCACCATCCACGAGCTGCTGATCGACGACGCCTTCTACGACGAGATCTTCACCGCGTTCCATGTGCCCTACGAGCCGATCCGCTGGCGTCGCGACCTGCCCGCCGGCCTCGTCGACAAGAGCACCCGCGTCCTCGAGCTGATCGCGGCCTACCGCAGCCGCGGCCACCTGATGGCCGACATCGATCCCCTCATGATGGACAGCGATGCGCGCAGCAGCCATCCGGATCTTGACATCCAGAACTACGGGCTGACGCTGTGGGATCTCGACCGCAGCTTCAAGGTCGGCGGGTTCCACGGCCAGGAGAAGATGAAGCTGCGGGACGTGCTGTCGATCCTGCGCGACGCGTACTGCCGGCACGTCGGTGTCGAGTACACCCACATCCTCGAGCCCGAGCAGCAGAAGTGGCTGCAGGAACGCGTCGAGATCAAGCACGTCAAGCCGCCGGTCGGTGAGCAGAAGTACATCCTGAGCAAGCTCAACGCCGCCGAGGCGTTCGAGACGTTCCTGCAGACCAAGTACGTCGGGCAGAAGCGCTTCTCGCTCGAGGGCGCCGAGTCGGTCATCCCGATGATGGACGCGGTCATCGACCAGAGCGCCGAGCACAGCCTCTCCGAGGTGGTCATCGGCATGCCGCACCGCGGCCGTCTGAACGTGCTCGCCAACATCGTCGGCAAGCCGTACTCGAAGATCTTCACCGAGTTCGAGGGCAACCTGAACCCGTCGCAGGCGCACGGATCGGGCGACGTGAAGTACCACCTCGGCGCCGAGGGCAAGTACTACCAGATGTTCGGCGACAACGAGATCAACGTGTCGCTGACCGCCAACCCCAGCCACCTCGAGGCAGTCGACCCGGTGCTGGAGGGTCTGGTCCGCGCCAAGCAGGACCTCATGGACGAGGACGATCGCTTCCCGATCCTCCCGCTCATGCTGCACGGCGACGCGGCGTTCGCCGGTCAGGGTGTGGTCGCCGAGACGCTCAACATGGCGATGCTGCCCGGTTACCGCACCGGCGGCACCGTGCACATCGTGGTGAACAACCAGGTCGGCTTCACCACCGCACCGGAACACTCGCGCTCGACCGAGTACTGCACCGACGTGGCGAAGATGATCGGCGCACCGATCTTCCACGTCAACAGCGACGACCCCGAGGCCTGCGTCTGGGCCGCGAAGCTCGCCGTCGACTACCGCCAGGCGTTCCACAAGGACGTCGTCATCGACCTCGTGTGCTTCCGCCGTCGCGGACACAACGAGGGCGATGACCCGTCGATGACGCAGCCGGCGATGTACGAGGTGATCGACACCAAGCGCGGCGTTCGCAAGAGCTACACCGAAGCCCTCATCGGCCGCGGTGACATCTCGACCAAGGAGGCCGAGGACGCTCTGCGCGACTACCAGGGACAGCTCGAGCGCGTCTTCAACGAGGTCAAGGAACTCGAGAAGTTCAGTGTCGAGCCGTCGCCCTCGGTCGAGGCCGACCAGACGCTGCCGACGAAGCTGGTGACCGCGGTCGACAGCAAGACGCTCGAGCTCATCGGCGACGCGTTCGTCAACGTGCCCGACGGTTTCACCCCGCACCCGCGTGTGAAGCCGGTCCTGGAGCGTCGCGCCGAGGCCGCCCGCAAGGGCAACATCGACTGGGCGTTCGCCGAACTGCTGGCGTTCGGGTCGCTGGTCATGGAGGGGCGCACCGTGCGTTTGTCCGGCCAGGATTCGCGCCGTGGCACCTTCACCCAGCGCCACTCGGTGCTCATCGACCGCAGCACCGGCTCGGAGTACACCCCCCTCAACCACCTGCAGCCCGCAGACGAGGAGAGCAACGGCGGCCGGTTCATGGTCTTCGACTCCCCGCTCTCGGAGTTCGCGGTCGTCGGCTTCGAGTACGGCTACTCCGTCGGCAACCCGGACGCCCTCGTGGTCTGGGAAGCGCAGTTCGGTGACTTCGTCAACGGCGCGCAGTCGATCATCGACGAGTTCATCTCCTCGGGCGAAGCCAAGTGGGGCCAGCTCTCCGACGTCGTGCTGCTGTTGCCGCACGGCCACGAGGGACAGGGACCCGACCACACCTCGGGCCGCATCGAGCGGTTCCTGCAGTTGTGCGCCGAGGGTTCGATGACGGTGGCGCTACCGTCGACGCCGGCGAGCTACTTCCACCTGCTGCGCCGCCACGTGCTCGACGGCATCAGCCGTCCGCTCATCGTCTTCACCCCGAAGTCGATGCTGCGCAACAAGGCCGCGGTGAGCCCGGTCGAGGACTTCACCGAGGACAAGTTCCGTTCGGTGATCGACGACCCGCACTTCCTCAAGGACGGCGCGGACCGCAGCAAGGTGAAGCGCGTCCTGTTGGTGAGCGGCAAGCTCTACTACGAACTCGCCGCGCGACGCGACAAGGAGAGGCGCGACGACATCGCGGTCGTGCGCATCGAGCAGCTCTACCCGGTGCCGCACCGCCGCCTGCGCAAGACGCTCGAGCAGTACGGCAACGCGAGTGAGTTCCGGTGGGTCCAGGAAGAGCCCGCGAATCAGGGTCCGTGGCCGTTCCTCGGCCTCTGGCTGCCCGAGGTGCTGCCGGATGTGCTCGGCGGACTGCGCCGGGTCTCGCGCCGCGCGATGTCCGCGCCGTCGTCGGGATCGAGTAAGGTCCACGCGGTGGAGCAGCAGGAGATCCTCGACGAGGCTTTATTTTATTAAAATGTCAGTCTTCGTATGATTTATGGTTTGTTTTTGTGTGTGTT
>NZ_JBHUXZ010000033.1:0-56423 GCF_042668985.1 Gordonia sp. NPDC057258 | reverse complement strand
GACACAGGTCAGCGAATACCACACGCCCACAACACAATCAGGCGATCACGCGCCCCAACCCCACCCCACCTGAACTCCTTCCACGGATCCAGGCTGAGGTGCGAGGAGCGCCAGCGACGAGCCACGAAGGGCGCGTCCCGGTCACGTCCGGTCGTTGCCACCGCCGGAGGGCAGGAAGCGGAACACGCGATCGTCGGTGGGCTTCGCTGAACCCACCTCCTTGTTGACGGTCGCCACCTGCAGCAGCCCATTGGGGAGCGCGGCCATCCGGCCGAGCGCACCGTACCGCCGGTCGAGCACGACAGCAGGAGCGGTGATCGTCGGCTCCTCGCGAGTGGGCTCGTTGATGGCCTCGATCCGTTGGGTGCGCGTCGTCGAGACGAAGATGCTGCCGCCGGCGACCCCGCAACCCGCGATCTGCGGCCGGTCCGGCCACGTCCACAGCACCTTGGGCCCGCCTTCTTCGAGCACCTGCACGCGATCCTCGGTGGCCGTCTGGTCGGCGACGTAGACCGTCCCCGTGGAAGCGTTGGGACACAACGCCACCGACGACCCGAAGCCGGATGCGAGGATCGCCGGCCGAGGGCCGTCGCCAGAGGTGAACGAGGTCACCAGCAGTACCTTGCCGGCGAGGGACGACGGATCGTCCGCGGCCGCGGGATTCCCCGCATTGCCGGTGGCGACGACGAGTTCGGTCGGCGACCGGAAGTACATCGCGCCCATGTTCCCGGTGGCGCCCTTGGGGATGCCGGTCAGGATCGGCTTGGGCACGTCTCCCGGTGCCAGGCGGACGATGCGGTTGTCCGACGGGGTCGTGATGTAGGCGTAGATCAACCGGTCCTGAGAATAGGTGGGGGAGTAGGCGAAATCGATCAGACCGCCGTCACCGGACGCATCGACCGGCGTCTCTCCCAGGGTCCGGGCAGGCCCGTAGCGTTTGGTTGTGATGATCTTGCCGGTCGTACGTTCGGCGACCACGGTGACCTCGCCCTGCTCGTCGCCGGGCATCACACCGCCGGTGGACGCGAGGCACGTCGCGATCACCGCGGGGTCGGGGTCGACGCACGGGCCGGTCGGTGGCGGTTGCGTCTCGCGCGGGGTCTCCGGCGGTGGCGTCGGTTCGGGCTGGCCGCTCGGCCGGTTGTTGGGGCTGAACGCACCCGCCTCGCGTTGATTGTCCTGGGCGCTGAAGTCCGCGCAGCCGCCGACCAGCACCACGACCGCCGTCAGCAACGTCACCAGCACTCGCCACCGGGCCCACACCCGGCGGTCCGCCGTCGCGGCTGAACTCGTCCGGGCATCGTCGCGCGTGCCCGTCGGGCGCCCCTTCCACATGCCGTCCACAGTAATGGTGCTCCGGGTGGCGGTGCCCCGAGCGTAGTGCCCCGACTCACCCCGTCGGGGTCCGGTGACCGCAGTCCGCGAGCCTCTAGAGTCGGGCGTGTGAGCGAACGCGACACGTCGGGCACCAGCGAGCGCGACACACCGGCGACGAGCCCCTACGACGAACCGACCGGACAGATCCCGGTCCCGGGCGGCGCGACCGGCGCACCCGGCACCGGACCCGGGGCGGGCAGTTCGAGTCCCGACGCCGGCCCGCCGACGCCACCCGCGGTGACCGACCGAGACGACTTCTACAACCGGCACGCCCGGCGGTCGCCGGCCCCCTACTCCCGGGTGGACGACCTCGACGACCTCGATCCCGGCGACGTCGAGACCCGTTCGGTCGCCGCTGGTCCGGCCGCGACTCCTCGGCCCGGCCCGGCGCCGACGCGACCGGTCGCGGCGACCTCACGGCCTCCCGCCGGAACGGGTGCACCGTCCGATGACGACTTCGAGACCGTACAGTTCGCCAAACAGCCCGGCCCCGCGCGCGTGCAGACCGCCGACGACGCGGTCACCACCCCGGAGCCCGCCCTGCCGCCGGTCGGCACCGCGCGCTACGACTTCGTCGATGACGACGACGATCTGATCTCCCGCGCCCGAGCGCACGACGCCGCGTCCGACACCGAGGTGCTCGACGACGAGCCGCGCGGTCGACGTCGGTTCGGGCGGCGCCGAACCGACGACGACACCGATGATCGGCGCGGTGCCGGGGCCGACGACGACCTCGAGGACGCGCTCGCGAAATCGCGGCGCGGCACCATCGACCTGGGTTTGCTGCTGTTGCGTGTTGCGCTCGGCGGCCTGGTCGGTGCGCACGGCCTGCAGAAGCTCTTCGGGTTGTGGAACGGTCCGCGGTTGAGCGGCTTCGAGTCCATGCTCGTCGACGCCGGCTTCACCGCCGACTACGCCCAGATCCTCGCCATCGTCGGTGCGCTGTCGGAGACGATCGGTGGACTGATGGTGATCCTCGGGCTGCTGACCCCGATCGGGGCGTCGGCGATCCTCGGCACCATGCTCGTCGCCGCGGCCTACAAGATGTCGATGGCCGATGGCTTCTCGTTCTTCGCCGCCGCCGGCGGGGTCGAGTTCGAGCTCTTCCTCGCGGTGGCCGCGGCGGTCGTCATCCTGACCGGCCCGGGTCTGTACTCACTCGACTATCCGCGGGGTTGGGCGCGACGGCCGTTCGTCGGCTCGTTCCTCTGGCTCATCGTCGGCGTGGCGGCAGCCGTCGCGGTCTGGGTCCTGGCCAACGGGAGCAACCCGCTCATCTGAGTCGGCACCGACACAGAACGCGGGGGACGTATCGGAATCCGATACGTCCCCCGCACTCTGTGGTGAGGAGTCAGTCGACCTGACGCACCGCGCCGCGGTCGGCCGACGTCGCGAGCTTGGCGTACGCGCGGAGTGCGGTGGTCACCGTGCGCTGACGGTCCTTCGGCTGCCACGGCCGTTCGGAGGCCTCCATCTTGGCGCGGCGCTCGGCGAGCACCTCGTCGTCGACCAGGACCTCGAGGCGGCGGGTCTTGACGTCGATGAGGATCGGGTCGCCGTCCTCGACGAGTCCGATGGCACCACCCGACGCGGCTTCGGGGGACATGTGACCGACCGACAGGCCCGATGACCCGCCGGAGAACCGGCCGTCGGTGATGAGGGCGCACTTCTTGCCCATCCCGGTGCCCTTCATGAAGGCTGTCGGATGCAGCATCTCCTGCATGCCGGGGCCACCCGCGGGACCCTCGTACCGCACGACGAGTACCTCGCCGGCCTGGATGGTCTTGGAGAGGATGACCTGGACGGCGTCTTCCTGGCTCTCGACGACACGGGCCGGGCCCTCGAAGTGCCACAGGTCCTCGTCGATGCCCGCGGTCTTCAGGACAGCGCCGTCGGGGGCGAGGTTGCCGCGCAGCACGCACAGACCGCCTTCGACGGTGTAGGCGTGCTCGAGGTCGCGGATGCAACCGCCTGCGGCATCGGTGTCGAGCGAACTCCACCGGTTCGACGTCGAGAACGGAGTGGTGGTGCGGACGCCGCCCGGTGCGGCGTGGAAGAGTTCGACGGCCTCGTCGATAGCCTTGCCGCCGCGGATGTCCCAGTCGTCGAGCGCTTGGGCCATGGTCGGGGTGTGCACGGTCGACGCGGTGTCGTCGAGCAGGCCCGCGCGGCGCAGTTCCCCGAGGATCGCCGGGATTCCGCCGGCCCGGTGGACGTCCTCCATGTGGTAGTCCGAATTCGGCGAGACCTTCGACAGACACGGCACGTTGCGGCTGATCTCGTCGATGACTCCGAGGTCGAAATCGGCGACCTCTCCCTCCTGCGCGGCGGCGAGGATGTGCAGGACGGTGTTGGTCGAACCGCCCATCGCGACGTCGAGGGCCATCGCGTTGCGAAACGCGGTCGGCGTGGCGATGTTCCGCGGCAGCACCGATGCGTCGTCGTCGCGATACCAACGTGTCGCCGCATCGACGACGACCGTGCCGGCGCGCGCGAACAGGGCGCGGCGGGCCTCGTGGGTGGCCAGCGTCGAGCCGTTGCCGGGCAGTGCCAGTCCGAGAGCTTCGGTCAGACAGTTCATCGAGTTGGCCGTGAACATGCCCGAGCACGAACCGCACGTGGGGCACGCCGACCGCTCGACCTCGTCGAGTCCGGCGTCGTCGACAGCACTGTTCGCCGACGCCGAGATCGTGGTGATCAGGTCCGACGACGGATGTGCGACATCGCCGACGACGACTGCCTTGCCGGCTTCCATCGGCCCGCCGGAGACGAACACCGTCGGGATGTTCAGGCGCATCGCGGCGTTGAGCATGCCGGGAGTGATCTTGTCGCAGTTGGAGATACACACCAGCGCGTCCGCGGTGTGGGCGTTGACCATGTATTCGACCGAGTCGGCGATGATCTCGCGGCTGGGCAGCGAGTAGAGCATGCCGCCGTGACCCATCGCGATGCCGTCGTCGACGGCGATGGTGTGGAACTCCCGCGGCACGCCACCGGCGGCCCGCACGGCCTCGGCCACGATGTCGCCGACGTCCTTCAGGTGCACATGCCCCGGCACGAACTGGGTGTAGGAGTTGGCGATGGCCACGATCGGCTTGCCGAAGTCGTCGTCGGTCATCCCGGTGGCGCGCCACAGGGAGCGGGCGCCGGCGGCTTCGCGGCCGACGGTGGTGGTACGTGACCTCAGAGCAGGCATGGGTTCCTCGAATCGATCGTGTGGCTCAGGCGGCCCGGCGCGATCGGACGTGCGGTGACGGACCGGCGCCGGACTCTTCGGCTCAACACCGCGACCCCGGGTGTGTTCCCACGGGCTGTGGCCGGGGGTGAAACTGTGTTGACGGGCGCCGCCTCGCTGAGGGTGGGCGTGAGGGAGCACCGAGAAGCAGGCTACTCCGCTGTGACGATGGGTAACAAAACCATTCGGGCGTGCGGGCCGGGCCGCGCCGGTGCCGTCCTCGGTCGGGGTCAGATCCCCAGCACCGTCTTGGCGATCGAGAAGTAGAGGAGAAGGCCGGTGGCGTCGCAGAACGTCGAGATGAACGGCGTGGAGAACACCGCGGGATCGACGCGGATCGACTTCGCGATCAGCGGCATCACGCCGCCCACGGTCGCGGCAAGGGTGCACACCGACAGGATCGTCAGGCCGATCACCACACCGATCTCGAGGCCGTAGACGAGTGCGGCGACGGTGAACCCGGCGAGTCCGAGTAGCGCGCCCATGGTCAGTCCGACGCGGACCTCCTTGGCGGCGACGCGGGCGACGTCGCGCGGGGCGACCTCGTCGGTGGCGAGTGCGCGGGTCACGGTCGTCGCCGCCTGCGAACCGGTGTTCCCGCCGATCCCGGTGAGCAGCGGGATGAACAGTGCCAGCGCGACCCGCTGCTCGAGGGTGCCCTCGAAGATCTCCAGCACGTTGACGGTGAGGATCGCCGACACCGCGAGCACGAACAGCCACACGATCCGGGCGCGCGTGATCGACAGGATGGACGAGAACAGGTACGGGTCGCGGAGGGGTTCACGCGCGCCCGCACGGGCCTCGTCGGTGTCCCGGGCCTGCTCGACGACGTCGACGGCATCGTCGATCGTCAGGACGCCGACCAGGCGGCTGTCGCTGTCGACGACGGGCATGGCGAGGATTCCCCGGTCCACACACCTCTGTGCGGTGGCCTCGGCGTCATCCTCGGCATGAGCGAACATCGGCTTGTTCATCAGGTCGTGGACGGGTTCGGCCGGGTCGGCCAGGAGGAGGTCGCGCAGGCTGACCACACCGCACAGCGAGCGAGCGCCGTCGAGGACGGGCACCGTGTAGATCGTCTCCGCGGCGTGTCCGCGTTCTCGCACGCGGGCCAACGCGTCGCCGGCCGGTTCGTCCTCTCGGGCGTGGACGAACTCGGGACTCATCCGACGCCCCACCGAACCGCGCGGGTAGCCGAGAACCACCGCGGTCATGTCGCGTTCGGCCGGGGTTAACTGCTGGATCAGCGACTTGGCGACTCCCGCGGGCAACTCGTCCAGCAACTCGGCGCGATCGTCGGGGTCGAGGTGGTCGAAGGCGGCGGCCACGTCCGCGGTGCCCAGATCGTCGATGAGGCGGCGCTGCGAGCCGGCCGACAGATCGTCGAACACCTCCACCGCGAGGTCCTTGGCCAGCAGACGGAACGCGACGCCACGGGACTTGTGGGGGAGCCGGTCGAGCAGGGCGGCGATGTCGCCCGCGGGCATCGCGGACAGCGTCGTCCCGACGTCTGCGAGGCGACCTGCCGAGATCAGTTCGTCGAGTTCACCGGCGTCGAATGTTCGGGTGTGCTCCACGGCCGCACTCTATCGCCGGCAGGTGGAGGCCTCTGAGACCGAGCGGAGTCGGATCCGTGCCGGAAACGAGGAGACCGTGACTACTCGGCAGAGCGGGCCGCCTCGAAGGGGTCCGGAATGCGGCCACCACTGACGAGCGACAACGCGGGAAGATCACGGAAACCGATGGCGGGCAGACGAACTCGACTGCCATCCGTCAGGACCGCACGCACCGAACTCCACTTCGGGAACTGCAGTCCGGCGATGTCGGACCAGGCGATCTCGGTGGTCGAGAACATCCGCACCGAGGTGAGTCCGTTCTCGGTGACCACGGTCCGCAACCGGTGGATCCACAACCAGACCAGGACCGGGACGATCAGGGCGAAGGCAAACCACGGGGAGGCGCCGACCAGGAGCACGACCACCAGCGCGGCCATCGGGACCGTGAAGTAGGCGGTCCGGTTGATACGGAACGTCACCGGATAGTCGAATGCGACGTCGTCGGCAGGGGTCGCGCTGGTCTTCGGGTCTACGGGGTCGGTGGAATCAGTCGGCACCGCTCCATTGTGCCAACCGGCCCCGAGGCCTCTCGCCGACGGGTTCGTCGCGCCGGACCGAAATCGAAGGTGCGCAGACAACCGACTCGACCAGTGTTTTCCCAGATGGTGAGACGGCGTGGTCCGGAGTTTGACTCAGAACCGAACACAGTCCTACCGTGAACCCGTGATGCAGAACGGGATCCTCGTAGTAATCGGCTGGCGCGTCTTCGCCTGACCGGTCACCTCGCAGACCCCCAACCGGCATCGACGCGCCACCCTCGAACAGCGGAAGCTGTCGGGGGTTTTTTCATGCCAGGTACTTCCATCACCGATATCGGATTCCACAACCAAGATGAGGATCGTGCAGTGAGCGCACCAACAGCACGCACCGACGCCGGCCGCAACGAGCCGACGCGCAACGCAGGACTGCGGCAGCAGTCTCCGGCGGCGGGCAACCTCCGTGCGGTAACCCAGCACACCGTTGCTCCCGAGCGTGTCAGCGGCGCCCAGTCTGTGGTTCGTTCCCTCGAGGAGCTCGGTGTCGAGGTCGTCTTCGGCATTCCGGGTGGCGCGGTCCTGCCGGTTTACGACCCGCTGCTGGACTCGCAGAAGGTCCGCCACGTCCTCGTCCGTCACGAGCAGGGCGCAGGTCACGCCGCGACCGGGTACGCCCAGGTCGCCGGACGCGCCGGCGTCATGATGGCCACGTCCGGTCCCGGTGCCACCAACCTGGTGACCCCGCTGGCCGACGCCCAGATGGACTCGGTGCCGGTCGTCGCGATCACCGGCCAGGTCGGTCGCGCGCTCATCGGCACCGATGCGTTCCAGGAAGCCGACATCTCGGGTATCACGATGCCCGTCACCAAGCACAACTTCCTGGTCAGCCGGGCGATCGACATCCCGAAGACCATCGCCGAGGCGTTCCACATCGCCGAGAGCGGTCGTCCCGGCGCGGTCCTGGTCGACATCCCCAAAGACATCTTGCAGGCGCAGACCACGTTCTCCTGGCCGCCGCAGATCGACCTCCCCGGTTACCGTCCGGTGACCAAGCCCCACGGCAAGCAGGTTCGCGAGGCGGCCCGCATGATCAACGCCGCGAAGTCGCCGGTGCTCTATGTCGGCGGCGGTGTCATCAAGGCGAACGCGTCGGCCGAGCTGCTGGAACTGGCCGAGCTGACCGGCATCCCGGTGGTCACCACGCTGATGGCACGCGGCGCGTTCCCCGACAGCCACCAGCTGCACCTGGGCATGCCCGGCATGCACGGCACGGTGGCGGCGGTCGCGGGCCTGCAGCGCAGCGACCTGCTGATCACCCTCGGAGCACGCTTCGACGACCGGGTCACCGGACAGTTGTCGTCGTTCGCGCCGAACGCCAAGGTCATCCATGCCGACATCGACCCCGCCGAGATCGGCAAGAACCGGCCCGTCGACGTGCCGATCGTCGGTGACTGCAAGGCGGTCATCGCCGAGCTCACCGAGGCGCTGCGCGAGGAGCGGGCGACCAGCGGCTCGACTCCCGACATCTCGCAGTGGTGGTCCTACCTCGACAACCTGCGTCGGACCTATCCGCTGAGCTACGACCGTCAGACCGACGGCTCGATGTCGCCGGAGTTCGTCATCCAGGCCCTCGGCAAGGCCGCCGGCCCGGACGCGGTGTACTGCGCAGGTGTCGGCCAGCACCAGATGTGGGCCGCACAGTTCATCTCCTACGAGAAGCCGCGCACCTGGCTCAACTCCGGTGGTCTGGGCACGATGGGCTACGCGGTGCCCGCCGCCATGGGCGCCAAGGCCGCCGACCCCGACGCCGAGGTCTGGGCGATCGACGGTGACGGCTGTTTCCAGATGACCAACCAGGAACTCGCCACCTGCGCGATCGAGGGCATCCCGATCAAGGTGGCGCTGATCAACAACGGCAACCTGGGCATGGTGCGTCAGTGGCAGACGCTGTTCTACGAAGAGCGTTACTCGAACACCGATCTGTCGACGCACTCGCGGATGATCCCGGACTTCGTCAAGCTCTCGGAGGCGCTGGGCTGCGTGGCCTTCCGCGTCGAGCGCGAGGAGGACGTCGACGAGGTGATCGCGAAGGCGCGGGAGATCAACGACCGCCCGGTGGTCATCGACTTCATCGTCGGCAAGGACGCCCAGGTGTGGCCGATGGTCGCCGCCGGTACCGGCAACGACGAGATCATGGCCGCCCGCGACATCCGGCCGCTGTTCGACGACGACGAATCGGCGTCGGGTCCGGTGGAGATCCACCAGGCGATGGATGGCCATCAAACGGTCGACAACGCGCCGGCCGATCGCGCAAACCAGAAGGACGAGCAGTGAGCACCACCCATACCCTCAGTGTCCTGGTCGAAGACCGACCCGGCGTCCTCGCGCGGATCTCGGCGCTGTTCTCGCGGCGCGGATTCAACATCGAGTCACTCGCCGTGGGCCCCACCGAGCTCAAGGGCATCTCGCGGATGACCATCATGGTCTCGGTAGAGGACTTTCCCCTCGAGCAGGTCACCAAGCAGCTCAACAAGCTGATCAACGTGATCAAGATCGTCGAGCAGGACCCGGCGAGCTCGGTCTCGCGCGAGCTGATGATGGTCAAGGTGCGGTCGGATTCGACGGTGCGCACCGAGGTCATCGAGGTGGTGAACCTGTTCCGCGCCAAGGTGATCGACGTCTCGCCCGAGTCGCTGACGATCGAGGCCACCGGCACGTCGGAAAAACTCGAAGCACTTCTGCGGATGCTCGATCCGTATGGAATCCGGGAGATCGCGCAATCGGGCGCGGTGACCCTCGGTCGGGGACCGAAGAGCATGTCGGCCAACCGCTGACAGAGAATCCCGCTGTCGTCGCGCTCATCTGAGCATCGGCGAGGAGCGACAAGGGAATTACGAATCCCGACGGATTCCGAGAATCCGCCAGGGACACCACATATCGAAGGGAAACATAGTGGCCATCGAACTGTTCTACGACGACGACGCGGATCTGTCGATCATCCAGGGTCGCAAGGTCGCGGTGATCGGCTACGGCAGCCAGGGCCATGCGCATTCGCTGTCGCTGCGCGATTCCGGCGTCGACGTCGTGATCGGTCTGCGTGAGGGCTCCAAGTCGAAGGCCAAGGCCGAGGAGCAGGGCCTCAAGGTGCTCACCGCATCCGAGGCCGCCGCCTGGGCCGACGTCATCATGGTGCTGGCGCCCGACACCTCGCAGGCGAAGATCTTCACCGAGGACATCGAGCCGAACCTGCAGGACGGCAACGCGCTGTTCTTCGGCCACGGTCTCAACATCCACTTCGGCCTCATCAAGGCGCCGGAGAACGTGACCGTCGCGATGGTCGCCCCGAAGGGCCCCGGCCACCTCGTGCGCCGCCAGTTCGTCGACGGCAAGGGCGTTCCCGCGCTCATCGCCGTCCACCAGGACCCCAAGGGCGAGGGCCAGGCGCTTGCGCTGAGCTACGCCAGCGCCATCGGCGGTGGTCGTGCCGGAATCATCAAGACCACGTTCAAGGAAGAGACCGAGACCGACCTCTTCGGCGAGCAGGCCGTGCTGTGCGGCGGCACCGAGGAACTGGTCAAGACCGGCTTCGAGGTGATGGTCGAGGCGGGTTACGCCCCCGAGATGGCCTACTTCGAGGTGCTGCACGAGCTCAAGCTGATCGTCGACCTCATGTACGAGGGCGGCATCGCGCGCATGAACTACTCGGTCTCGGATACCGCCGAGTTCGGCGGTTACGTGTCGGGCCCGCGGGTCATCGACGCCGACACCAAGGAGCGCATGCGCGGCATCCTCACCGACATCCAGGACGGCACCTTCGTCAAGCGCCTCGTCGCCAACGTCGAGGGCGGCAACAAGGAGCTCGAGGGCCTGCGCAAGGACAACGCCGAGCACCCGATCGAGGTCACCGGCAAGAAGCTGCGCGACCTGATGAGCTGGGTTGATCGTCCGATCACCGAGACCGCCTGAGTCGCAGCGGTATTGCGCTGAACGTAGCGCCGACAGCGGGTCCGCACCGATGTGGTGCGGGCCCGCGTGCGTCTCCGCAGACCCACCCCTTTTCGGCAAACCCACCGGGGTCGCGGGGTGAGGAAATACCGAAAATGGGTGGGTTCGGCTCGACGGGTTTAATGTCTGACTCGTGGACAGCCAAGGGATCGTTCTGCCACCGCCGGTCTATGTCGACGTGGAGCGTGTTGCGACATATGTTCTCGAGCCGGCGGGGCACACCGACATCGATGTGGTGATGTGCCACGGGACTCCGTGGTCGGCGTACGTGTGGGCCGGCGTGGCGCAACAGATCGGCCTCGGTCGCCGAGTCTTCCTGTGGGACATGCCTGGATACGGGCAGTCGATGGTCACGGACGCACCGGTGGATCTGGCGACCCAGATGTCGAGATTCGCTGTGCTGCAGTCTCAGTGGGGTCTGACGCGGCCGCACGTGATCGCACACGACATCGGGGGCGCGGTGGCACTGGGCGCGCATCTGCTCCACGGTCGCGAGTACGCGTCGTTGTTCCTCTGGGACATCGTGACTCTCGATCCGTGGGGGTCGCCCTTCTTCCGACTGGTCGCCGACAACACCGAGGTCTTCGAGCAACTTCCCGACCCCTTGCACGCGGCGTTGGTGCGCGAGTACATCGCCGGTGCCGCGCGGCACCGGCTGACGGACAATGACCTCGACGAGCTGACTCGTCCGTGGCTCGGCGGGGACGGCAAGGCCGGGTTCTATCGTCAGATCGCGGCATTGCGGCCGGAGCATACCAGACCCGTCGCGGAACGCCTGTCTCAGGTTCGATGCCCGACGCGGATCGGCTGGGGCGCCGACGATCCGTGGATTCCCGTCGAGCAGGCCACGCAGCTACGAGACCTCCTGCCCGACCGCCGCGACCCCGTGATCCTCGACGGTGTCGGACATCTCGCACCCCTGGAGGTGACGGCAGCGGTCACCCGGGAGATCGAGGACTGGCTCGGGGTCACCCGGTGACCGAAGCCGGCTGACCACCCGGGTCGTGCTCGGCCCGAGCAGTCGTCCCGGCGCCTCACTGCGCACGTCACCCCGCACACGACGACGCCCCGGAGGGAAACCATCCGGGGCGTCGGTGGGGGTGGGACCCAGAGTCGTCAGGCGACCCGGAATCCCTTGTAAGCGTCGAGCGAAGCGATCCGCTTCAGGATCGGCTGGATGTTGGTGCCGGTCTCGGGGCCGAGGCAACCGAGGAAGTAGTAGGCGTTCACCATGCCCACCAGCCGGTCGCCGACGACCACGGGGCTACCGGAGTCACCTTCGATGACGCACATCTGGCTGACGTGCACGTCGCCGTCGGAGAACCAGGCGATGCCGCAGGTGTTGCCGGTGGTCCGGCCTTCTTTGCAGGCGATGGTCGGGAAGGCGAGCGGCGCCTGGTCGACCGAGCGGATCGTCACGCCGCGGACCGTGCGCAGCGGCACGACTCGCGAGGCGTCGAGTTCGATGATCGCCATGTCGAGATCCGGCGCGGTGTAGGTGATGGTGCCTGCCTGGCCGCGGTCCTGGAACGTCTCGGAGTAGACCTTCTGGCCGGGAGTGCCGCAGTGTCCCGCGGTGACGCCGATGAGCTTGTTGGTCTTCGAGCGGCCGATGGTGGTCAGGGTGCAGGCCGCGGCGGAGTTGCCGCCCTTGAGCACCAGGATTCCGGACCCGCCTCCCATGAAGATCTTCGCCGGTGCGGCGACCGCGACGCCCCCTCCCCAGCCGGCCAGCACCGTCGCAGCCAAAACCGCCAACAGTACTGTCAGCTTCTTCGTCATCCGCACTCCACTTCTCGGGTCTACCAGTTCTCGATCACGGGCATCGCCGCCCGTCGGGAACTTAGCGATGGGCGGCAAGCACACCGTACCGGGCGCCCCACGCGCGCACGGCGGCGTGGGATCGAGCCGCGGTCGGTTTGCAACACTTCTGTGATGCGCCGCGCGAGTTTGCCGTAATGCGCGTCACACTCTACTCGTGCCGGGGGACAGGGCTCTCGTTTCGGGGTAGACCGCATGCTCGACGGCACCTACCACACCTTTAAGCTGTCGTACGGAGTCGTCATCGACACTCCGTACCGACGTTCGTGAAACCGCACTCCCCGAACCTGGAGAAATGACTGTGAGCTCTGCTGGCCGCCCGGTTGTACTCATCGCCGACAAGCTGGCGCCGTCCACCGTGGAAGCACTCGGTGACGGTGTCGAGGTGCGATGGGTCGACGGCCCGGATCGTCCCAAGTTGCTCGAGGCGGTCGTCGACGCCGACGCCATTCTGGTCCGCTCCGCGACGACCGTGGATGCCGAGGTCCTCGACGCGGGCAAGAAGCTGAAGATCATCGCCCGGGCGGGTGTCGGTCTGGACAACGTCGACGTGCCTGCCGCGACCGAGCGCGGCGTCATGGTCGTCAACGCCCCGACCTCGAACATCCACACCGCGGCCGAACATGCCGTCGCGCTGCTGATGGCAGCGTCGCGCCAGATCCCGGCCGCGGACGCCACCTTGCGCGAGAAGACCTGGAAGCGTTCGTCGTTCAACGGCGTCGAGATCTTCGACAAGACCGTCGGTGTCGTCGGACTCGGCCGCATCGGCCAGCTGGTGGCCGCGCGGCTGGCAGCCTTCGAAACCCACATCATCGCCTACGACCCCTACGTGTCGCCGGCTCGTGCGGCCCAGCTCGGGATCGAGCTCGTCAGCCTCGACGAACTCCTCGAGCGCGCCGACTTCATCACCGTCCACCTGCCGAAGACCCCGGAGACCCTGGGCCTCATCGGCGCCGAGCAGCTCGCCCGGACCAAGAAGGGCGTCGTCATCGTCAACGCCGCCCGCGGTGGTCTCATCGACGAGCAGGCACTGGCCGACGCGATCAACTCCGGTCAGGTCCGCGCGGCCGGCCTGGACGTCTTCGCCACCGAGCCCTGCACCGACTCGCCGCTCTTCGAGCTGCCGCAGGTCGTCGTGACGCCCCACCTCGGCGCATCGACCAGCGAGGCGCAGGATCGCGCGGGCACCGACGTCGCCAAGAGCGTCCGGCTGGCGCTGGCCGGTCACTTCGTCCCCGACGCCGTCAACATCACCGGGGGCGCCGTCGACGAAGAGGTCGCACCGTGGCTCGAGGTCGCTCGCAAGGCGGGCGTGCTCGTCGGGGCCATCAGCAAGGAGCCGCCGACCTCCATCGTCGTCGACGTACGGGGCGAACTCGCCGCGAACAACGTCGACGTGCTCGGCCTGTCCGCGCTGCGCGGCCTGTTCTCCGCAGTGCTCGACGAGCCGGTCACCTTCGTCAACGCCCCCGCGGTCGCCGAGGGACGCGGCGTGACCAGCGAGGTCACCACCGCGCCGGAGAGTCCCAACCACCGCAGCGTGGTCGACGTGAAGGCCGTGTTCGCCGACGGCTCGACCCACAATGTCTCGGGCACCCTGTCGGGTCCGCGCCTGGTGGAGAAGATCGTCAACATCAACGGCCGCAACTTCGACCTGCGTGCCGAAGGGCACAACCTCATCGTCAGCTACGCCGACCAGCCGGGTTCCCTCGGCAAGATCGGAACGCTGCTCGGGAACGCCGGCATCGACATCCTGGCGGCCGGTTTGTCGCAGGACGCCGAGGGTGGCGGCGCGACCATGATGCTGCGCGTCAGCAGCGTCCTCGACGACGAGGTCGTCGCCGCGATCGGTGACGCGGTCAGCGCAACCCTCATCGAACAGGTCGACCTCGCATGAAACTCGCAGTCATCGCCGGCGACGGCATCGGTCCCGAGGTCATCGGCGAGGCGCTGGGCGTCCTCGACTCGGTCGTACCGTCGGTGAGCACCACCGAGTTCGACCTCGGCGCACGCCGCTACCACCGCAACGGCGAGCTGCTCACCGAGGACGACCTCGAGTCGCTTCGTCGTCACGACGCGATCCTGTTGGGCGCCATCGGCGATCCGTCCGTACCGTCGGGCGTGCTGGAGCGCGGTCTGCTCCTGACGATGCGATTCGCACTCGACCACCACGTCAACCTGCGGCCGTCGCGCCGCTTCCCCGGTGTCTCCTCGCCCCTCGCGGGCGACCCCGACATCGACTTCGTGGTCGTTCGGGAGGGGACCGAGGGGCCCTACACCGGCAACGGTGGCGCGATTCGTGTCGGAACCCAGCACGAGGTCGCCACCGAGGTCAGCGTCAACACCCGGTTCGGTGTGGAACGCGTCGTGCGCAACGCATTTCAGCGTGCCCAGCAGCGTCGCAAGAAGCTGACGCTGGTCCACAAGACCAACGTGTTGACCTTCGCCGGGTCGATGTGGAGTCGCGCGGTCGAGGAGGTGGGCGCCGAGTTCCCCGACGTGACCACCGACTACTGCCACGTGGACGCGGCGACCATCTACCTGGTCACCGACCCCGGCCGCTTCGACGTGATCGTCACCGACAACCTGTTCGGCGACATCATCACCGACATCGCCGCCGCGGTGAGCGGTGGTATCGGGCTGGCCGCGTCGGGCAACATCGACGCCACCGGCGCCAACCCGTCGATGTTCGAGCCGGTGCACGGCTCGGCACCCGACATCGCCGGGCAGGGCAAGGCCGATCCGACGGCCGCGATCCTGTCGGTCGCGCTCCTGCTCCAGCATCTCGGCGACGACGACGCCGCGGCCCGGATCGAGAAGGCCGTCGCCGACGACCTCGCCGAGCGCAGCGGTACGTTCAGCACCTCCGAGATCGGTGCGCGTATCCGCGAACGGCTCTGATTCGCAGGCAGATTCACCAGCAAGGGACGAACCCGCCACCGATTCGGTGGCGGGTTCGCCCGTTGGTGGGGTTACACGTCGACCAGCTCATCGGCTGCCCGCATCCGGTCGCGCGGGACCAGGGGCGTCGCGACAAGCGGTGCCAGGGCGGTCGCGGCAAAGGCGATCGGGAAACCGACGGTCGCGATGAGTGCTCCGAGAAGCGGTGTGGTCGCCGCGGTCACCAGATACTGTCCGGTGTTCTGCACGGCGAGTCCGCGTCCGCTCCATTCCGGTCCGACGTACTCGGCTATGGCGGTGAACGCCAAGCCGTTGTCGGCCACCGAGATGACACTCGCCACCGCCATGAGCGCGGGCGCGAGTGGGCTGTCGAACCAGTCGGCGATCGCGAGCGCGGACATGGCGGCGACACCGGCCACCGCGATCACGCGGACCGGTCGCATCCGCGACATCCAGGCGTCCGACCACCGTCCGGCGACGATCCGGCCCAGTGCACCGATGATCTGGGTCACGGTGATCAGGGTTCCGGCGCCGGCCGGTGACCACCCGTGCGCGACGATCAGCCAGGTCGGTACGAAGGTCCACAGCATGGACTGGGGGATGACCAGCAGCATGCTGACGATGTGGATGCGTGCGAGGAAAGAGTTGTCGCGGTAGGGATTCGTGCGCGGGGGAGGGTTGCCGACCGTCGACGCGGGAGCCGGCCGACGCGGCGGATCGGTGATGCCGACGACCACCGCGACGAGTCCTGCAGCAGTCACCACGGCTGGGATCGCCAGTGCCGCAGCGGGTCCCGAACTCGCTGCGACAACCGGCATGGTGAGAGCGCAGACGCCGATCCCCAGCGGTTGTGCCATCTGCCGGATGCCCATCGCAGTCCCACGCTGGTGTGCGGGAAACCAGCCGACGACGATGCGACCGCTGGCCCCGTTCGCCGCCCCCGAGCCGAGACCGCCCACGAAGAGCGCGGCACCCACGACGGCATAGGACGCATCGGCTGACGCGGCGACGGTCGCCCCGGTCGCGCCGGCGAGCGAGATCGACAGCGACAGCAGGAGGATCCGTCGTTCGCCGTAGCGGTCCAACAGGATTCCCCACGGGATCGTCGCCGCCATCAGTCCGACCGTCGGGATCGCGGCAAGCGCCGAGGCCTGGGTGAGGGTGAGTCCGGCGTCGGTGTGCAGCGTGGGGATCAGGTAGGCGACACCGCTGACCACACAAGTCGTGGTGAGCGCGGCGAGCAGCGAGCACCCGAGGATGATCCACCTTCGGGCAGTGGTGATGTCGTCGACATCGGTCATGGTCTACTCACCTCGCTGCCTGTCCGGACCCGGTGAACCGGGGTTGGATATCTCAATATATGAAACAGTGTGACCAAATTGTAAAACCGGCACCGACGTCCGCCAACTCGTCTCCCAACGTGTGGGATCGGCGGTGCGATAGGGTCTGGACATGCGCTTAGGTCGAATTGCGAGTCCTGACGGCGTGGCCTTCGTGTCCGTCGAGGGCGACGGAGACGACGCCGTCGTCAAGGAGATCGCCGAACATCCCTTCGGTACGCCGACGTTCACCGGCCGGTCGTGGAAGCTGGCGGATGTTCGGGTGTTGGCGCCGATCCTCGCCAGCAAGGTGATCTGCATCGGCAAGAACTACGCCGCACACGCGGCGGAGATGGGCGGCGAGGCGCCGGCCGACCCGGTGATCTTCCTCAAGCCCAACACCTCGATCATCGGCCCCGAGGTACCCATCGTGCGTCCGCCGTCGTCGCAACGGGTCGATTACGAGGGAGAACTCGCGGCCGTCATCGGACGCCCGTGCAAGGATGTGAAGGCCGCGCAGGCGAAGGACGTGATCCTCGGATACACGGTCGCCAACGACGTGACCGCCCGCGACCACCAGCAGGCCGACGGGCAGTGGACCCGGGGGAAGGGCTACGACACCTTCTGTCCGCTCGGCCCGTGGATCGACACCGCGCTCGACCCGACGGACGTCGAACTCGTGACGGAACTCGACGGCGAGGTCAAGCAGCGGACCCGGACATCGCTGATGCTCCACGACGTCGGTGAGATCGTCGAGTGGATCTCGCGCGTGATGACCCTGCTGCCCGGCGACGTGATCCTCACGGGCACCCCGGAAGGGGTCGGGCCCATGGTCGCCGGTCAACGAATCTCGGTGACCGTCGACGGTATCGGTACGCTCTCCAACCCGGTGGTGGACAAGTGACAGCTCCCAGCACGGCCCGTGTCAACGGGATCGACATCTCCTACAGCCTCGCCGGGTCGGGCCCGCTCGTGGTCATGGTCATGGGAACCGGAAGTCCCGGCCGCGTCTGGAAGGCGCATCAGGAACCCGCGCTGGTGAAAGCCGGCTTCACCGTCGTGACGTTCGACAACCGCGGTGTCGCACCGTCGTCGGAGTGCGCCGAGGGTTTCACGCTCGACGACATGGTCGCCGACACCGCGGCTCTGATCGAACACCTCGGCCGCGGTCCGGCGATCGTGATCGGCACCTCGTTGGGTGCCCGGATCACCCAGGAGCTGGCGCTGGCCCGCCCCGACGTGGTCAAGGCGGCGGTGATGGTTGCGACGTACGGCCGCAACACCCCACTGCAGGAAGCGATCTCGGCCGGTGAGCGGGCCCTCTACGACAACAAGATCAAGCTGCCACCGGAGTACGAGGCCGCCATCACCGCGCATCTCAACCTGTCGCCGCACACGCTCGACGACGACCGCACCGCGCGAGACTGGCTCGACATCATCGGGTTCTCCCCGCAGACGATCACCCCGGGCGTCCGCGCACAGCTCGAACTCCACAACAAGGAGTCCAACCGTCTCGCGGCGTACCGCGGCATCACCCGGCCCGCGCTGGTCGTCGGATTCGCCGACGACCGGACCCTGCCGGCGAAGCTGGCGCGCGAAGTCGCCGAAGCCATTCCAGGCGCGGAGTACGTCGAGATCGAGCGGGCCGGTCATTTCGGTTATCTCGAACAGCCGGCCGAGGTGAACCGGGTCCTGGTGGAGTTCTGCGAGCGCCACCGGGCCTGACGGCGGGCGTGCGGGGGCGGCGGTCGGCTTCGATACGCTGAGCCTCATGACCAGTAGTGAGGCCGTTCGCGTCCGATTCTGTCCATCCCCGACCGGCACTCCCCACGTGGGACTCGTGCGGACCGCGCTCTTCAATTTCGCGCAGGCCCGGCACGACGGTGGCACCTTCGTCTTCCGCATCGAGGACACCGACTCGTCGCGAGACAGCGAAGAATCCTACGAGGCCATCCTCGACGCCTTGCGCTGGCTCGGTCTCGACTGGGACGAGGGGCCGGAGGTGGGCGGACCCTACGGTCCCTACCGGCAGTCCGAGCGGCGGGAACTCCATGCCGACGTCGTCGCCCGCCTTCTCGAGGCCGGCGAGGCCTACGAGGCGTTCTCGACCCCGGAAGAGGTGGAGGCCCGGCACCGCGCCGCCGGACGCGACCCCAAGCTCGGGTACGACAACTTCGATCGTGACCTGACGCCCGAGCAACGTGCGGCCTACCTCGCCGAAGGACGTAAACCCGTTGTCCGCCTGCGGATGCCGGACACCGACCTCACCTGGGACGATCTCGTGCGCGGCACGACGACGATCAAGGCGGGTACCGTTCCCGACTTCGCGCTGACCCGTGCGACCGGCGATCCGCTCTACACGCTGGTCAACCCGGTCGACGACGCGATGATGAAGATCACCCATGTGCTGCGCGGCGAGGATCTCCTGTCGTCGACTCCGCGGCAGCTCGCGCTGTACGACGCGCTGATCCGTATCGGCGTCGCCGACGCCGTGCCGGCCTTCGGGCACCTGCCCTTCGTGATGGGTGAGGGCAACAAGAAGCTCTCCAAGCGCGACCCCCAGTCGAACCTCTTCCACCATCGCGACCGCGGTTTCATCCCCGAGGGTCTGCTCAACTACCTCGCGCTGCTCGGCTGGGGTTACAAGAGCGATGTCGACGTCTTCAGCCTGGCCGAGATGATCGCGGCTTTCGATGTGCGACAGGTCAACTCGAACCCCGCACGGTTCGATCAGAAGAAGGCCGACGCCATCAACGCCGAGCACATCCGGATGCTCGAGGTCGCCGACTTCACGGCGCGGCTGCGCTCGTATCTCGTCGCGCAGGGCAAGCTCCCCGAGAGCGCCGACGACGAGACCTTCGCGGCTCTGGCCGAATTGGTGCAGACGCGTATCCAGGTCCTCGGCGACGCGTGGGACCTCATCTCCTTCGCCTACGTCTCCGACGACGAGTTCACGATCGACGAGAAGGCGGCGAGCAAGAACCTGGGCGCCGACGCGGTGCCGGTCCTGGACGCCACCATCGCCGCGGTCGAGTCGCTGGACTCCTTCACCACCGCCGCACTGCAGGACGCACTGAATGCTGCGCTGGTGGACGATCTGGGGCTCAAACCGCGCAAGGCGTTCGGTCCGGTACGCGTGGCGGTGACCGGCTCCCAGGTCAGTCCGCCGCTCTTCGAATCGATGGAGATCCTGGGTCGCGACAAGACGCTCGCGCGGCTGGCCTCGGCACGGGAGATCGCAGCCAAATAGTGCCGCTGAGCTGCACGTTTGTGGACTTACGGTGACCCTTTGATACTCTCTTTCTCGGCAGTTTTCCGCAAGGAGAATCAAGCCAATGGGGTATGGTGTAATTGGCAACACAGCGGTTTCTGGTACCGCCATTCTAGGTTCGAGTCCTGGTACCCCAGCGGACAGAAAGAGATCGAGACCGTGCTAAGGTCTTGATCGCCGGAAGTTCCCATGGCCCCGTCGTCTAGCGGCCTAGGACGCCGCCCTCTCAAGGCGGTAGCGCGGGTTCGAATCCCGTCGGGGCTACGAGAAACACCCTTCCTCTGCGATGCAGGGGGAGGGTGTTTTTCATTGCGCGACAGACCATCTCGTCCGTGTTGCGATGATCACACCGAAACACGGACGAGGGTCAGAAGGTGTCGCGCCGGGACTGCGGTCAGAGGAATTCGGCGGTGGTGCCCGAGGCCGGCATCTCGGGGATGCCGAGCTTGCGGTGGTCCCAGGAACGGGTGCGGGACGGACGGATCCGGACGGCGACGCGCTTGTTCATCATCTGCTCGACGAATGGTCGCGATTCTTCGGTGTAGGGCGCTGTGTAGCGTTCCCAGACGCTGATGCCGACCTTCAGGCACGAGTCCGGGTCGTCGAGGATCTCGGCAGTGCCCTCGAAGGTGACGCCGCGCAGTGTGTCGTAGGTGTCACCGTCCTCGATCATCACCGAGCACCGGTTGTTGCGACGGATGTTGACCGCCTTCTGCGACTTGGATTTGGTCTCGAACCAGATCTCGCCGTCGATGATCCCGTACCACATCGCCACGAGGTGGATGCTCCCGTCCGCTCCGGTGGTGGCGAGGGTCGCGGTCCGACTGCGCGCCACGAACTCCGCGATCTCGGCCTCGGACATGACGATCTGATTGCGTTGGTTGACTCCCATTCCCCGACGCTAGCCCACCGGCGGGTTCATCGGAACCGCTCCGGGTGCAACGGCTCTGGGTCAGGGACGTGCGGCCTGGAGGCGTTTGTGGATGGCGTCGGCGGCGGCGAGCAGATCGGCGGCCCAGCGTGCACCGGGTCGCCGGCCCATTCGGTCGATCGGCCCGGACACCGAGATCGCGGCGACCACGTCACCGTTGCCGTCGCGCACGGGAGCCGACACGCTCGCGACTCCGGCGGCGCGTTCACCGGCGCTCTGGGCCCACCCGCGCCGGCGGATCTCGTGCAGTGCGCGCTCGCTGAAGACGCTGTCCGGCACGAGCGCGCGCTGGGTGGCGGGGTCGGCCCAGGCGAGGAGGACCTTCGCCGCGGACCCTGCGCTCATGGGGAACCGGGTGCCCACCGGCACGGTGTCACGCAGGCCGGTCGGTGGTTCCATCGCGGCGACGCAGACGCGTTCGGCCCCTTCGCGGCGATAGACCTGAACCGATTCGCCGGTGATGTCGCGGAGCCGGGGGAGGACCATGAGAGCGGACTCGGTGACGGGATCGTGTGCCGAGGAGGCGAGTTCGCCGAGGACGGGGCCGGGCTGCCAGCGGCCGGTGACATCCCTGGTCAGAAAGCGGTGCGTCTCGAGTCCGACGGCGAGTCGATGTGCCGTCGCCCGGGGCAGACCGGTGCGCTCGCAGAGCTCGGAGAGATTGCACGGCGCCTCGGCGATCGCGTGCAGCACCGCCACGGACTTGTCGAGCACTCCGATTCCGCTGCTGACCGCGGATGCGGTATCCTTTCCCATAGGACGATACTAGCTGTCCAAATAGTGAGATGCACGTTCGAAACACAGCCAGAACGTCAACACCGCGTGCAGAGTCCGAAGAACCCGAGCAGATAACGAGTGAAGCCATGAGCAACAGCCCAGCCCAGCCGCTGACTCTCGCCGAGAAGGTGTGGCGCGACCATGTCGTCGTCCCCGGTGACGTCGATGCGTCCGGCAACACCAATCCCGACTTGATCTACATCGACCTCCACCTCGTCCACGAGGTCACCAGTCCCCAGGCCTTCGAGGGCCTGCGCCTCGCCGGTCGTCCGGTCCGCCGACCGGATCTGACCATCGCGACCGAGGACCACAACGTCCCGACGGTGGACATCGACAAGCCCATCGCCGATCCCGTGTCGCGGACCCAGGTCGACACGCTGCGCAGCAACTGCGAGGAATTCGGCGTCCGCCTTCACCCCATGGGTGACGCCGAGCAGGGCATCGTCCACGTGGTCGGGCCGCAGCTGGGCCTGACCCAACCCGGCATGACCGTCGTGTGCGGTGACAGCCACACCTCCACACACGGTGCCTTCGGAGCGATCGCGATGGGTATCGGTACCAGTGAGGTCGAGCACGTCCTGGCGACGCAGACCCTCTCGCTGCGCCCGTTCAAGACGATGGCGATCAACGTCGACGGCGAGCTCCCGCCCGGCGTGACGAGCAAGGACCTGATCCTCGCGATCATCGCGAAGATCGGCACCGGCGGCGGGCAGGGTTACGTGCTGGAGTACCGCGGGGAGGCGATCCGCAAGCTCTCCATGGAAGCGCGGATGACGGTGTGCAACATGTCGATCGAGGCAGGCGCCCGGGCGGGGATGATCGCACCCGACGAGGTCACCTACGAGTTCCTCAAGGGCCGCCCGCATGCCCCCTCGGGTGCCGATTGGGATGCTGCCGTTGACTATTGGGACAGTCTGCGCACCGATCCCGGCGCCACCTTCGACGCCGAGGTGCACATCGACGCCGCCTCGCTGACCCCGTTCGTCACGTGGGGGACCAATCCGGGACAGGGTGCCCCGCTCGGCGCGGCGGTACCCGACCCGGCGGAGTACGGCGACGAGGTCAAGGCGAGTGCCGCGGCCAAGGCGCTCGAGTACATGGGCCTCGAGCCCGGAACGCCGCTGCGCGACATCAAGGTCGACACGGTCTTCGTCGGCTCCTGCACGAACGGCCGGATCGAGGACCTGCGCGAGGTCGCCGGCATCCTCAAGGGGCGCAAGGTCGCGGACGGGATGCGGATGCTCATCGTGCCCGGTTCGATGCGGGTGCGTGCACAGGCCGAGGACGAGGGACTCGGAGAGATCTTCCTCGCGGCCGGCGCCGAGTGGCGGCAGGCCGGGTGCTCGATGTGCCTGGGCATGAACCCGGACCAGCTCGCCCCGGGGGAGCGGTGTGCGTCGACCTCCAACCGCAATTTCGAAGGGCGCCAGGGCAAGGGTGGCCGAACGCACCTCGTGTCTCCGGGAGTGGCAGCGGCCACCGCGCTGCGCGGCACCTTGTCCGCGCCCGCCGATC
This sequence comes from Gordonia sp. NPDC057258, assembly GCF_042668985.1. Taxonomy (NCBI): domain Bacteria; kingdom Bacillati; phylum Actinomycetota; class Actinomycetes; order Mycobacteriales; family Gordoniaceae; genus Gordonia; species Gordonia sp. NPDC057258. Next base: position 33,179 of record NZ_JBHUXZ010000033.1, on the reverse strand, counting down.
TGGACTCGCAGCCGGCGCCCGCCGATCTCGGTTGAGTCACGGTCCGACCCACATTCCTGCCACATCATTCGAACAGGGGCTTTCTCATGGAACCGTTCACCGAACACACCGGAATCGGTGTCCCGCTGCGTCGCAGCAACGTCGACACCGACCAGATCATCCCGGCCGTCTATCTGAAGCGGGTGACGCGCACCGGCTTTGAGGACGGTCTGTTCGCCGGTTGGCGGACCGATCCCGATTTCATCCTCAACAACGAGCCCTGGAGCCGCGGGTCGGTCCTGGTTGCCGGTCCCGACTTCGGCACCGGGTCGTCGCGTGAGCACGCGGTCTGGGCGCTGTCCGATTTCGGCTTCCGCGTGGTGATCTCGTCGCGTTTCGCCGACATCTTCCGCGGCAACTCGGGCAAGGCGGGTCTGGTGGCCGCGCAGGTCGAGCAGTCCGACGTCGAACTGCTGTGGAAGCGCCTCGAGGAGACTCCGGGCCTCGAAGTGACGGTGAGCCTTGTCGATAAGACGGTCACCGCCGGAGACCTCGTGGTGCCGTTGGCAATTGATGACTACACGCGGTGGCGCCTGATGGAGGGTCTCGATGACATCGGACTCACGTTGCGCCAGGTAGAGGCGATTTCCGAGTACGAGTCGGCGCGTCCGGCATTCAAGCCGCGCACCCTCGCGGACTGATTTCGCACCGCCGCGGCGGGGTCATCTCGCCGCGGCGGCACCATCGTGAGCTGCCATGCCATTTCGCAACACGGCGTCCTAATTGGCGTGGAAGATGGACGTTTTCACATCCGACGTTTACCGTGTGTTGGTAGCTGGCCGAAACTCGGTCAGATCAGCTTGCGGAGGTACTCATGAACAAGGCGGAGCTCATTGATGAGCTGACCAAGAAGCTCGACGCGGATCGCAAGACTGCGACTGAAGCCGTCGAGCTCGTTGTCGACACGATCGTGCGCGCGGTCAACAAGGGCGAGAGCGTGACGATCACCGGCTTCGGCGTATTCGAGAAGCGGAAGCGCGCACCGCGCGTCGCCCGTAACCCGCGCACCGGCGAGACCGTCAAGGTCCGCGCGACCTCGGTGCCGGCGTTCCGTCCGGGCGCTCAGTTCAAAGCCGTTGTGGCGGGCAAGCAGAAGCTGTCCGCGACCGGTCCGGCTGTGAAGCGCGGAAGCGGAGCCACCACCACGGCAGCCAAGAAGGCTGCGCCGGCGAAGAAGACCGCCGCCAAGAAGACGACCGCCGCCGCCAAGAAGACCACCGCGGCGAAGAAGGCCCCGGCCAAGACCACGGCGGCCAAGAAGACCACCACCGCGGCGAAGAAGGCTCCGGCCAAGACCACGGCGGCCAAGAAGACCACCACCGCGGCGAAGAAGGCTCCGGCCAAGAAGGCGGCGCCGGCGAAGAAGGCCACCGCCGCAAAGAAAGCTCCGGCCAAGAAGACTGCCGCGAAGAAGACCGCGGCGAAGAAGACCACCCGTCGCTGACCTGCGGACAACCGCGGTCGACGATCCCTATTCAGCCCCCGGCGTACTTCCCCCGCCGGGGGCTGAATCGTGTTCGGGGTCAACCGGCGGGGGGCGCGGGAACTCAGGCTGTCGGGAGCGGCCCGGCGATGTGATCGGCCGCCACCAGCCGGCCGTCGAACAGGGACAGAACCCACACACTGCCCTTGCGGTTGGAGGCCTTGGGAAGCGGGATCGAGTCGCGCTCGGACCACCAGTCCATGAGGGGCGGGATCACCTTGCCCTGACTGCAGACCGCCAGGGTCGACGTCGTGTCGGCGGCGAGTTCGAGGATCCGGCGTTGCGCCGCTGCCGGATTGGTCCGATACGTCTCCTCCGACAGATCCGGCTCGCTGTGCAACTCGACCCCCAGCCGGTCGCGTAGCGGTTCCAGGGTCTGCTCACAGCGGACGCGATCGGCCGAGTGCACCCGGCTCGCCCCGAACGCGATCAGCAATGGGGCGAGGGCGGCGGCTTGCGCCCGGCCGAGTTTGTCGAGGGGCCGCAACCGGTCGTCGCCCTTGTAGGTCGAGCGCCGGCCGGCCTTGGCGTGCCGTACCAACAGGAACGTGTGCAGGTCCGCGGGTAGCCGCACGAACTCCTCGAGGATCGTGCGATCGAGCGGATAGCTCAACATCTCCCGGGCCTCGTCGACGGAGAGCCACCGCAGCTCGTCGACCTCGTGCCCGGCGACGAACTCTCCGTCGGACGCTCGCGCCGACCAGTAGCGCACATGCTTGCGGGTACTGCCGAGGTCGTAGTGGACGTCGTCCAGGTGCCGGCCGAGAACGACGTGTTGGCCCGTCTCCTCGGCGATCTCGCGCACCGCCGTGTCGATGAGGGTCTCGCCCGGCTCGGCCTTTCCCTTGGGCAGCGTCCAGTCGTCGTACTTGGGGCGGTGGACGACCGCGATCTCGACATCGTCGATCTCGGCGGCATCGTTCCCGGTCGGACCTGGGACAACCGGTCGCCAGACCACACCGCCGGCGGCCCACACCTCATTCGTCTTCTTCGCCATGTCGATGGTGATCGTAGAGGTCGAAGGTTACGCGTCGGTGCCGGTCACGAACTGGTCTCCGGCCGACGACGATTGCGCCGCATCATCTGTCGCTGATGGTCGCGCACCTCTTCGCCCTCGGCGGGTGAGGCCACCCAGCTCCCGTCGGACTGCAGGACCCAGCAGCGGGTCCGCGGATCGAGGGCGGAGGCGAAGATGTCACCGAGTTCACCGGCCAGACGCTCGTCACGGACGTTCACCATGACCTCCACGCGCCGATCGAGATTGCGGTGCATCATGTCCGCGCTGCCGAACCAGTACTCGTTCTGCGCACCGAAATACAGGATTCGGGAATGCTCGAGGAACTGCCCCAGGATCGACCGCACGTGGATGTTGTCGCTGTAACCCTCGACCCCGGGCCGCAGCGCGCTGATGCCACGGACGACGACGTCGACGGGTACCCCGCTCTGCGAGGCCCGGTACAGCGCATCGATCACCTGCTCGTCGACCAGTGCATTCGCCTTGAGCTGGATTCTCGCGCGCGTGTCGCCGTCGCGGAACAGCTCGATCTCGCGATGGATCCGTTTGATGATGCCCGCCCGGATGCCGTGCGGCGCAACGAGGATGTTGCGGTATTCCTGCTTGCGGGAGTAGCCGGTCAAGGTGTTGAACAGATCGGTCAGGTCGGCGCCGATGTCGGGGGCGGCGGTCAGCAGGCCCACGTCCTCGTAGAGCCGCGCGGTCTTCGGGTTGTAGTTGCCGGTCCCGATGTGGCAGTACCGCTTGATCGTCGAGCCCTCGCGACGCACCACCAGGCAGGTCTTGCAGTGGGTCTTCAAACCGACGAGGCCGTAGACGACGTGGACGCCGGCCTGTTCCAGTTTGCGGGCCCACTTGATGTTCGCCTGCTCGTCGAAGCGGGCCTTGATCTCCACCAGCGCGACGACCTGCTTCCCGGCCTCGGCGGCGTCGATGAGCGCGTTGACGATCGGGGAGTCGCCGGAGGTGCGGTACAGCGTCTGCTTGATGGCCAGGACCTGCGGGTCGGCCGCGGCCTGCTCGATGAACCGCTGCACGCTCGTCGAGAACGAGTCGTACGGATGGTGGACGAGTACGTCACCGTCGCGAAGAGTAGAGAACACGCTCTTGGGTGTCTCTCGCTCGCCGAACGCGGGGTGGGTGGCGGGGACGAACGGACGGTCCTTGAGATGCGGGCGGTCGAGCGCGTAGATCTCGAAAAGTGATGACAGATCGAGGAGTCCGGGCACCTGGATGACGTCGGCGGGGTCCACCTCGAGCTCGCGCAGCAACAACTCGAGCATGTGCTCGCTCATGTCGTCGGCGACCTCGAGCCGCACCGGCGAGCCGAACCGACGGCGCGCGAGTTCTCGCTCGAGCGCCTGGAGGAGGTCCTCGTCGCGGTCCTCTTCGACCTCGAAGTCGGCGTTGCGGGTGATCCGGAAGACGTGGTGCTCAACGATTTCCATACCCGGGAACAACGTCCCGAGGTTGGCCGCGATCAGACTCTCCAACGGTAGGAACACCGCGCTCCTGGCGGCCTTGTCGTCGTCGGACGCCCGAGCGGGCGACAGCCGGTCGACGCGGATGAAGCGGTTCACGTTGTCCGGTACCTTGACCCGCGCGAAGTGCTCGCCGCTCTCGTTGACGTCGCGGACCGTGACCGCGAGGTTCAGCGACAACCCGCTGATGTACGGGAACGGATGAGCGGGGTCGACCGCCAGGGGCGTCAGGACCGGAAATACCTCGTCCTGGAAATAATCGGTCATCCGCGCCTGCTGCTCGGCGGTGAGCTGCGACCAGGACACCACGTAGATGTCGTTGTCGGCCAACGCCGGTCGGACCGAATCGAGGAAGACGCGCGCGTGCCGGTCGGCGACGGTCTGCGCGCGTCCGGCGATGCGCATGAGTTGTTCTCGCGGCGACAGGCCGTCGGCGGACCGGACCGACAGGCCGGTCTCGTCGCGCCGCTTGAGTCCGGCCACCCGCACCATGAAGAACTCGTCGAGGTTCGAGGCGAAGATGGCGAGGAACTTCGCACGATCGAGGAGCGGCAGGGAGGTGTCCTCGGCGAGTGCGAGCACCCGGGAGTTGAAGTCCAGCCAGCTCAATTCCCGGTTGAGGTAACGGTCCTCGGGCAGGTCGGCGGATTCGTCGGGCACCAGGGTGGCGGCCGGCGGGGCATGCGGGATCGGTGTCGTGGTGACCGTGGCGGTCTGCGATACGTCATCGTCGGCGGGGCTCACCCCCCAATGATGACCCATCGCCGTCCCCGGCGTACACGCCCGCCGGTCGGACGCTTGTCGATTGCGGGTCGGGGTCAGAGATGACGCAGCGCAGCGACGGTGTGCGGTCCGAGGCCGAGCTCGCGGGCGACGCCCAGGTCCGCCGCGGTGTCGACGTCGGTGCGCAGGTCGGCCCACTCCCGGCCGGCCGGGTCGAGTTCGACGGCGCCGGCGGCCCGGTGGGCGGCCGCCGAACCGGGACCGAAACGGGGAGCGGGGACGCCGGTACCGGTGCCGTGCAGCAGCACCGTCCCGGATCCGTCCCGGTCGGTGACGAAGCTCGAGCGGTGTTCACCGGCGGCGCGCAACACGGCGGCGACGGACGTGCTCGTCGCCGCCGGCAGATCGGCCTGCACGTACATCAGGCCCGTCGACTCGGGCCACGCCTCGCGCGCCCAGCGCGCACCCTCGACGAACGCGGAGTTGAGACCGGCGTCCGCGGGTGCCCGGTGCGGCGACTCGCTCAGGCCGCGCATGCCCGAGCGCCGCGCCGCGGCGAGCACCTCGTCGTCGGGGCTGACGACGACGAGCCGAGAGATCCCGGCGCCGCGCAAGGCGTCGACGGTGTCGAGGAACATCGCCAGGACGAGGGAACCCCGGGCGACGGGGTCGTCACCCTCGAATGCGGTGGACAGCGTCGCCGCCAGTCGTGACTTCGCGCGGTGCAGATTCTTGACCGCCAGCACGGCCGCGACCGACGTCGCGACGGGCTCGTTGCCCCCCGCGTCGACGACCGTCGAGTCGGCGCCCGCGCCGACGGTGCTGTGTTCCATGCCGACCATCATGATGCACCGACCCCTGGTCGGTGACATTCCGGGTCGGCCATACCCGGCAGGCACTAGGGTGAGCAGGGTCGGCCGTCCGGCCGGCGCCGGCGGTGGGAATACGGAATTGGGCTTGCCCGGTGGGAGGTTGCGGTGCGCGCAGCGGTGATGGGTGCGGGTTCCTGGGGAACCTCGGTGGCGAAGGTGCTGGTCGATGCCGGTACCGACACCGTGATCTGGGCGCGGCGACCCGAACTCGCCGAGGCGATCAACACCGAGCACGTCAACGCCGACTATCTACCCGGCATCGCGCTGCCCGCCGCGCTCACCGCGACGAGTTCGGCGGTCGATGCCCTGCTCGGCGCCGACGTCGTCGTCTGCGGTGTTCCGTCGCAGTCGTTGCGCCCCAACCTGACGCAGTGGACGCCCTACATCGGGTCGGATGCGTCGTTGGTGTCGCTCGCCAAGGGCATCGAATCCAACACCCTGCTGCGGATGAGTGAGGTCATCGCCGAGGTGACCGGTGTCGCCGACGACCGGATCGCGGTGCTGACCGGGCCGAACCTGGCACGCGAGATCGCGGAGGGTCAACCGGCGGCGACCGTGATCGCCTGTGCCGACGAGGCGCGGGCGGTGACGCTGCAGAGCGCGTTCAGTACGCGATACTTCCGGCCGTACACCAACACCGACGTCGTCGGATGTGAGATCGGCGGCTCTGCGAAGAACGTCATCGCGCTGGCCTGCGGGATGGCCAGCGGCATCGGGTTCGGTCAGAACACCCTGGCGACGATCATCACTCGTGGGCTCGCCGAGACGATCCGGTTGGGCGTCGCGGTGGGCGCGCAGATCGAGACGCTGGCGGGTCTCGCCGGGATCGGGGATCTCGTCGCGACGTGTTCGTCGCCGTTGTCGCGCAACCGCACGTTCGGCGCGCGGCTGGGGGAGGGTGCCACCATGGCGCAGGCTCAGGAGGCCACCAACGGGCAGGTCGCCGAGGGCGTCAAGTCGTGCTCGTCGGTGCGTGCGCTGGCCGAGCGACACCAGGTGCCGATGCCGCTCACCGACGCGGTCCACCAGGTCTGTCACGACGGCATGTCGGTGGCCGACGCGGTCAATTCGCTGTTGGGCCGCAGCACCAAGCCGGAGATCTACCGGGACTGAGCGCCCGCCGCCGATCAGCCGAAGTCGAGCGGTCCCCGTTCGAGGGTGCGGTCGATCAGTCCCGAGATGTCGGTGATGGGTCCGTTGCCGGCGTTCGTCGGAATCCACATCGCGACATAGGGCCGGTGGTCGACGCACACATAGGCCTGGCCCGAGCCGTCGACCGTGTCCGTGATGAACCACTGGACCCCGGCCTGGCCGGCGGCGTGGATCTCCTGGAGATTGCTGGTGGGAGACAGCTCGGCAGGTCGGGTCACCCCGCACCGAAGTGTCATGTCGTCGCCCGGGCCGGTCGACGGCCACGTCGCGCGGTCGCCGGAGACCTCTTTGGTGCCGAAACCCTCGAAGGTGTCCGGTGCTTCGGTGAGCAAGCGGGTGCACTCCGCGGCGACCGGGCCGACGGAGTCGTAGGACTCGATCGGGGTCACCGGATCGGGGCGCATCGCGGCGAACACGATGAAGCCGGCGAGCACCATCACCGGAATGGCTACCAGGGTCGCGACGAGTGCGGGGCTGAGACGTCCGCCGCCGCCATACCGCGCGGAGTCCTCGGCGGATTCGCCGTCGACGGGATCCTGCTGGGTGTCATCCGAACCTGCTGACGTCACCCCACAACAGTAGGAGTCGGTCTGCCGAACCCGCGCACGGGGACCTGTCACGATCACCCGTCGTGGGCGGCCGGCCGACGCCCCTCAGCGCGTCGTGGGGACCACCGGGCAGGTCAGGGTGCGGGTGATCCCGTCCACCTTCTGGATCTGCGGAACCACGTTCTCGGTCAGGTGGGTGGCATCGGAGGCGTCGACCCGGACGATCACGTCGTACGGCCCACTGACCTCTTCCGACGAGGCGACCCCGGCGATCTCGGCGATGGTCGCGGCTGCGAGGGCGGCCCTGCCGACCTCGGTCTGGATCAGTATGTATGCCTGAACCACGGACATCCTCTCCGTCTGTGTCGTTCCCGGGCCACATCGTATGGGGCACATCGTCGACACGGGCTGTCGTACCGGCGGCTCGGCGCATGCGCGGTCGTCGGGCAGTGCACGACTGCCGCGGGCGGCCGGACTGTTGCGGATCGCTCTCGCCCGGCGGCCCCATACACTGTGGCACACATTGTCACCGACAACCCCGTGCGCGCGCGACCGGAAGAGGAAAGGCCCCGACGAGTGACCTTCGACGAGACAGGTCGGCAGGACCGCGCGATCGACCGGACCGACACGGCCGGGGCGATCGGTGAGCGTGCCGTGATCGCCGCGTTGACCGCGTCCGCGACCTCCGGTGAGCCCGCCGACGACATCGTGATCGGATCCGGTGACGACGCAGCCGTTCTCGACATCGGGGGATCGGCGGTGATCAGCACCGACACCGTCGTCGAGGGGCGCCACTTCCGATTCGACTGGTCGACGCCGGAGCAGGTCGGCGCCCGCGCGGTGGTGCAGAGTGCCGCCGACGTCGCCGCGATGGGCGGCCGCACAACGGGTCTCGTCGTGTCCATCGCGTGTCCGTCGGACACGCCGGTCGGCGTCGTCCTCGACCTCAACGACGGCGTGGTCCGCGCGGCACACGGACAGGGGGCCCGGGTGCTGGGCGGCGACCTCGTCGCGGCCGGTCAGGTGGTGGTGAGTGTCACCGCGGTCGGCGCGCTCGAGGGTCGGCCCCCCGTCTCGCTGGGCGGTGCCCGGCCTGGTGACGTCCTCGCGGTGAGCGGTCCGCTGGGGGCCAGCGCCGCGGGACTCGCGGTGCTGTCCGATCCGCGTCCGGTGGTCAGCGATTGGTCGGAACTGGTTGCACTGCACCGAGTTCCGAACCCCGACCTCACCCAGGGGCCGGTCGCCGCGGCGGCAGGTGCGCACGCCATGACCGACATCTCCGACGGTCTGGTCGAGGAACTGCTCACGATGTCGAGGGCTGCCCAGGTCGCCATGACCGTGCATGGCGACGCCGTACCGCGGCGCCCGGATCTGGCTGCCGCGGCAAGCGAACTCGGGGCGGACGTCGACCGCTGGGTACTGGCCGGCGGCGAGGACCATCACCTGCTCGCGGCGTTCGGCGGGCCCGCGGTGGTGCCGCCAGGGTGGACCGTCATCGGCTCGGTGGGGGAGAAGTCCTCGTCGGCGCCCGAGGTCTGGGTCGACGACCGCCGGGTCGGTGGGCCCGACGGTCTCGAACTGCACGGGTGGCAGTCCTTCGCCGACCCGACTGGTGACTGAGGTCCCCGGGGCGCACCATTAGAGTCGCCTCATGGCGATCTACGCACTCGACGACCGAGAACCGGTCCTGGGACAGGACACCTACGTGCACCCGGACGCGGTGGTGATCGGCGCGGTCACCCTGGACGACGGTGTCTCGGTGTGGCCGGGCGCGGTACTCCGCGGCGACTACGGGACCATCACCGTCGGCGCCCGCAGCAACATCCAGGACGGCACCGTCATCCACTGCACGGTTCTCGACCCGACCGTGATCGGCGAACGGTGCGTCGTCGGACACAACGCGCACATCGAGGGCGCGACGATCGGAAACGACTGCCTCATCGCCTCGGGATCGGTGGTCCTGAACGGGTCCACGGTCGGCGATGGCGCGATCGTCGGAGCCGGCGCGGTGGTCCCGTTCAAGTTCGACGTTCCCTCGCGACGGATGGCGCTCGGTGTACCGGCCCGGCTCCGCGACGGCTACGTGGTACCGGAGGGGCACACCGAACTCAACTGCGAGATGTACTTCCAGAACGCGCAGCACTATCGCACCGCCCTGAAACGACTGGACTGACGACCGCCCACGACGGAGGCAATCGAGTGACCGCACCACCCAAACCCCTTGCCGAACTGATCGACCCGGGCTGGGCGCAGGCGCTCGCCCCGGTCGAGCCGCTCATCACCGAGATGGGCCGGTTCCTGCGCACCGAGATCGCCGAGGGGCGGCGCTATCTGCCTGCGGGACAACATGTCCTGCGGGCATTCACGCGCCCCCTCGACGACGTGCGCGTGCTGATCGTCGGGCAGGATCCATACCCGACGCCCGGACACGCCGTCGGACTGAGCTTCTCGGTGGCGCCCGACGTGCGCCCGATCCCGCGTTCCCTGACGAACATCTACACCGAGTACTGCGCCGATCTCGGCTACCCCATGCCGACCACCGGGGATCTCACGCCGTGGGCGGACAACGGTGTGCTTCTGCTGAACCGCGTGCTCACGGTGGCCCCCGGCGAGCCGGCCTCTCACCGGGGGAAGGGCTGGGAAGAGGTGACCGAGTGCGCGATCAAGGCGCTTGCCGCCCGCGACGAGCCGCTCGTCGCGATCCTGTGGGGCCGGGACGCCGCGGGACTGGAGAAGTGGCTGCCCGACGTCCCGACCATCGTGTCGGCGCATCCGTCACCGTTGTCGGCCTCGCGCGGGTTCTTCGGGTCCCGACCCTTCAGCCGGGCCAACGAGGAACTGATGGACCTCGGGGCCGAACCGGTGGAGTGGCGTCTGCCGTGACCCTTCGAGGCTCGTCGACCTCGACGCGCTCCTCGCACCTCAGTACCTGCGGCCTGGCGGCCGTCGTGGACTACGAAAGAACACTGTTTGAGCGTCCACATCTCTGCTCCCTGAGGTGCGAGCGAAGCGAGCCACGAAGGGCTCCGCAACCTGTCTCACCAGGCCCTTCGTGGCTCGTCGCTGGCGCTCCTCGCACCTCAGGGAGCAATGGTTATGTCGTTCTTTCGGATCAGGGGGCGGTGGTGGCACGGCCCCGGGTGAAGTCCGGCGCGCGCTTGCCGACGAAGGCGTCAACTCCCTCGATGCCCTCGGGCAGTCCGGACCGTTCGGAGATGGAGCGGGCTTCGAGGGCGAGGTGCTCGACCAACGTGGTGTCGGCGGAGACGGCCAACAGATGCTTGGTCATCGCGTCGGCGTCACGGGGACCCGACGCGATGGCCTCGGCGGCCGTGCGCGCGGCGGACTCGACCTCGTCGTCGGCGACGATCTCCGACAGCAGCCCCCACTGCTGGGCCTCGTCGGCGCCGATGACGCGGTCGGTCAGGATGATCTGGCGTGCCCGGGCAGCGCCGACGGCGCGGGGGAGGGTCCAGGTGAGACCCCCGTCGGGAGTGAGACCGATACCGCGGTAGGCGGGCCGCAGCCGGGTCGACGGACCACCGACGGCGACGTCGGCGTGCAACACCAGCGACATGCCCGCGCCGGCGGCCCAGCCCTTCGCGGCGACGACGACGGGGCGGTTCGCCTCGTACAGGGCGCCGACGAGCTGATGGAAGTTGTCGGCGATCTCGCGCAGATAGGTCGGGCGGTCGTCCGCACCGGCGAAGGCGCGGACGTTGCCGCCGGCGCAGAAGTTCTTGCCCAGCCCGACGAGCAGGACCGCCCCCACGTCACGCTGTCCACGCGCGACCTCGCGCAGTGCCTGGGTTCCCGCGGCGAGGGCGGCGTCGTCGAGCGAGTTGCCCGCGCCCGCCGTCGAGACCGCGATGGTGAGGACGCCGTTGCGCTCGTGCACCAGAGCGTCGGTGTCGTCTACGGCAGCGGGGGCGGTGGGGTTCGATGAGGCCATGCGCGAAACCCTATCGCGCACACACCAAAGACCCGATGCCGGGGAGCTTGCGCTCATGGCATCGGGTCTCGTGCTCTCGAACTCCCACCCGCGGACGGGCGAGGAGGTCAGACAGCTGCGGTCTTGCCGGCCTTCAGGCAGGAGGTGCAGACGTTCTTGCGCTTGCGGTTGCCGGGGGCGACCTCCACGCGAACGGACTGGATGTTCGGGTTCCAGCGGCGGTTGGTACGGCGGTGCGAGTGAGACACCGACTTGCCGAAGCCCGGGCCCTTGCCGCAAATATCGCAGACGGCAGCCATCGTCGAACTCCCTTGGTAGATGATCATGGTCTGGTGTTCAGCCGCTCGGATCGATCGGCACCACCGGTGGGTGTGCGCGCTCGAGGCGAAAGGCAACCCTGCAAGGATAACCAGGTCGTGGTGGCGTGACCAAATCCGAGCCGATCCGCCACCCGGTCCCGCTCGGGCGCGCCGCACGGTCGGACACCCCGAGTAACCTTGCCCACAACCTCACCAGCCGGTCACGTTGCGCGCGAGAGCACAGTACGTCGCGCGCCGCGTCTGCGAGAAAGAGCCACCGTGTGATCGCCCGCACCGTCAACCCGCAGTTGCTGCGCGATTGGGCCCGAGTCTCGGTCGAACAGCTCGAGTCGCTGCGCGGCGAGATCAACGACCTCAACGTGTTCCCGATCCCCGATTCGGACACCGGGAGCAACATGCTCTTCACGATGCGGGCCGCGGCCGAGGCGGTCGAGAAGACGCCGCCCGACGCGTCGCTGCCCGAGGTCGCCCGCGCGATGGCCGACGGCGCGGTGGCGCAGGCGCGGGGCAACTCGGGGATCATCCTCTCGCAGGTGCTGGTCGGACTCGCGGACGGTGCGGAGATCCTGGGCGACACCGACGCCCTGACCTTCGCCGAGTTCTCGACGCTGGGTCTGCGTCTCGGTTCGCTCGCGGCGACCCGTGCGGTGAGCGAACCGCGCGAGGGTACGGTCCTCACGCTGGTGCGGGTCGCCGCCGAATCGGCCGCGGCGCACGAGCACGAGTCCCCGGCCGACCAGGTGCGCGCCGTCGCCGACGACTGTGCCGAAGCGCTCGAACGCACCCCGGAACAGCTGTCGGTGCTCGCGAACGCGGGCGTGGTGGACGCGGGCGGGCGTGGCTTCCTCGCGATCGTGGACGCCATGGTCAAGGTCATCACCGGCGTCTCGCACCGCCGCCGGCGTTACCGGGGCATCCTCACCGACAGCACCACGCTCGGTCACGGACCGGACGACAGCTGCCTCGACGGGAGCGACCAGGACTTCGAGGTCATGTACCTCCTCGACGGCGCGGCCGGCGAGCAGATCGCCGAACTGCGCGAACGTCTGGACGAACTCGGCGACGCGGTGGTGATCGTCGGCGACAGTTCCAGCGGTGAGGGCGAACGCTTCTCGGTACACGTCCACACCTGCCACCCGGGTGCGGCGGTCGAGGCCGGCGCGGGCCTCGGGCAGCTCTCGGATGTCCGGATCACTTGCTTCGCTCTCGATGCCATTCGGGCACAGGCGGATTCGGCTGAGCCGCCGCCCCGGCACAAACGGGCGGTGGTGGTCGTCGTGTCCGGTGACGGCGCGGCCGAACTGTTCGGCGAGGCCGGTGCGGTCGTGCTGCGCGCCGACGACGGACTCTCCGCCCACGAGCTGGGCCGCGCGATCCGCGACACCGACAGCGCGCACGTCGTCGTCATGGCCAACGGCGCATTGACATCGCAGGATCTCGTCACGGTCGCCACCGAGGTGCGGTCCACCCAGCGCTCGGTCCTGATGCTGCCGACGTCGTCGATGACCCAGTGCCTCGCCGCTCTCGCCGTGCACGATCCGAGCGAGGTCCCCGACGTCGACGCCTACGCGATGGCCGAGGCCGCCGCCGGGGCACGCTGGGGATCGCTGCAGTCGGCGACCACGAGGATGATGACGCTGGCGGGGATGAGCGAGGTCGGTGACGTGCTGGGGCTGATCGGCGACGACGTGCTCGTCGTGGCGCCGGATCAGACGTCGGCGTGCACCGCCCTCGTCGACCTCATGCTCTCCACCGGAGGCGAGCTCGTCACGGTGCTCGCCGGGGTCGAGGTCGACGAGGCCGCCCTCGAGGCCGTCGCGGAGCAGATGCGGCGCAGCTACCCCGGCATCGAATTGGCGGTGTACCGCACCGGACAGCGCACCGATCTCGTCCAGGTGGGTGTGGAGTGACCGAACTGGCACTGTCGGATTCGCTGTCCGACGTCCTGGGGACCAAGCCCGCCGAACAGCTCGCCACCGTCGGCGTGCACACGGTCGGGGAGCTGTTGCGGTACACGCCCCGCCGGTACATCCGACGCGGCCACGTGGTCGACCAGGAGCGGCCCGAACCGGGTGAGTGGCTGACGATCGTCGGACGGATCACCAAGTCCGATCTCATCAAGATGAGGAGCCGCAAAGGGTCGTTCCTCAAGGTGAAGGTCACCGACGACAACGACGTCTACGAGGCCAGCTTCTTCAACGCCCACCGCCTCAAGGGGCTGTTCCGACCCGGTGCACGGGTGATGATGGCCGGCGCGGTCAAGTACTTCCGCGACCAGATCCAGTTGTCGCATCCGGAATGGATGATCCTTCCCGACGGCGATCCGGAGATCGAGGACGTCGTCGGTTCCAAGATGCTGACCGAGATGTACGCGATCGAGGAGCAGATCACCGGAGAGCGCGGCGATCACCCCCTGGTCACCATGTTCGACCGCGACATCCTGCCGATGTACCCGGCCAACAAGAACATTCAGACCTGGGACATCCTCGGCGCGGTCCGTCGGGTCCTGAGTGAGAGCGCGCCGATTCCCGACGCACTCACCGAAGCCGAACGCCGCGCGCGGGGTCTCGTCAGCACCGACGAGGCGATCCGCAAGATCCACCTGCCCGATGCCGAGGACGACGTGAAGGTCGCCGCCCATCGGCTGAAGTTCGATGAGGCGCTGGCCATCCAGACCGTGCTGGCGCAGCGCCGGTTGGCGGGGCGGAGCGAGTCGGCGCCACCGTGTCCACGCGTGCCCGGCGGTCTCGAGGACAAGTTGCGTGACCGACTCCCGTTCACCCTGACCGACGGTCAGGTCGAGGTGGGGGAGGAGCTCGCCGAGGATCTGGCCCGCGCGCAGCCGATGTCGCGGCTGTTGCAGGGCGAGGTCGGGTCCGGGAAGACACTCGTGTCGTTGCTGGCAATGCTGCGGGTCGTCGACAACGGGTACCAGTGCGCCATCCTGGCCCCGACGGAAGTGCTTGCCGCACAGCACTACCGGACGATGAAGACGATGCTGGGCGACCTCGCCGAGGCGGGCGAACTGACCGCGGCCGACGGCGCGACGCGCCTCGCGCTGCTGACGGGTTCGATGAAGACCAAGGGCCGGCGCGAGACGCTCCTCGACGTGGTGACGGGCCAGGCCGGGATCGTGATCGGGACCCACGCGCTCCTCGAGGACAAGGTCGAGTTCTTCGACCTCGGACTCGTCGTGATCGACGAACAGCACCGCTTCGGCGTGGAGCAGCGAGATGTGTTGCGCGGCAAGGGCCGCAACGGGCGGATACCGCATTTCCTCGTGATGACCGCGACGCCGATCCCGCGGACCGTCGCCATGACCGCCTTCGGTGACCTCGAGACCTCGGTCCTCCGGGAGCTGCCGCGCGGCCGGCAGCCGATCACCACGTCGGTGGTGCCCACCGGGAAATCCTCATGGGTCGACCGGGTGTGGTCGCGCGCCAACGAGGAGATCGACGCCGGCCGTCAGGTCTATGTCGTGTGCTCGCGCATCGGCGACGGGCCCGAACCCGAGTCCGACGACAACGAGGAGAAGGGCCCGCGGCCGACCTCGGTCCTCGAGCAGTACGAGGCCCTCGTCGCCGGCCCGTTCGCGCACCGACGCGTGGAGCTCCTGCACGGCCGCCTACCCGCCGACGAGAAGAACGCCGTCATGGATGCCTTCGGTCGGGGCGAGGTGGACGTGCTGGTGTCCACCACCGTCATCGAGGTGGGTGTCGACGTGCCCAATGCGACCACGATGGTCATCGTCGACGCCGATCGGTTCGGAGTGAGCCAGCTGCATCAGTTGCGCGGTCGTGTGGGACGTGGGCGGCATGCGGGTCTGTGCCTGCTGATGACGAATGCCCGGGACGGCTCGCCGTCGATGGACCGCCTCCGCGCCGTGGCCGGTTCGAACGACGGATTCGAGCTCGCGCGAGTCGATCTCGAGCAACGCCGGGAGGGTGATCTGCTCGGGTCCCTACAGTCGGGCGTCAACACGTCGTTGCGGTTCCTGTCCCTGCTCGAGGACGTCGAGGTCATCGAGGACGCCCGCGGACTCGCGGAAGAGGTGGTGAGCGAGGACATCACGCTGCTCGAACACCGACCGCTCGCGGATCTCGTCGACGGAATCCTCGTGCCGCACAAGATCGCGTACCTCGACAAGTCCTGACCGGCTCGGCCCGAGCCCAGTTGTCGCGCATCGGTGCGCCTGGCGCCACGTTCTGCGACACCGGTACCGGGCCGATCGACACACGGAACCAGAAGGTTGCCGCGTGCGTCTGAGAATGCATGGTGATGCGTTCGCCGACGCTGCGACGACTCCGCATGCGGATCCGATGGATGCGCTGGACGCCGCGGGACTCGCCGTCCTGGTCGCCACGGCAGTGGGCGGTGCTCGTCGCCGCCGTCGTCACGGCGGTGGTGGTCGCCGTCGGCGTCGACGCCTTTCGGGCCGGTCCCGACACCGACCCGAGGATTCGGGCGATGGCGGGGCAGGCGGCGTCGTCGCTCGCCTCGATCCCGATCAGTGCGGGTCGTACCGACCGACAGGATTACGACCGGGCCGCGTTCGGCAGCGCCTGGTCGGACGCCGGGTCCGTTCCCGGAGGCGGCAACGGGTGCGACACCCGTAACGACGTGCTGGCTCGGGATCTCCACGACATCCGAGCCGGCCCGACGCCGAGTTGTCCTCGTGCCGTACTGGCGGGCGAACTGCGGAGCCCGTACACCGGCGACTTCGTCGTCTTCCGGCGCGATCGGAGCGCGTCGGCGGTGCAGATCGACCACATCGTCCCGCTGTCGTATGCCTGGGACATGGGAGCGTGGGCGTGGCCGCCCGACCGGCGGCTGGACTTCGCGAACGACCCCGCCAATCTCGTTGCCGTCGACGGGCGTTCGAACCAGGAAAAGAGCGACTCCGAACCCGCGCGCTGGATGCCACCGGCCCGTGGATTCTGGTGCCAGTACGCGATTCAGTTCGTGATCGTCACGGCTACATACGGATTGGCGATCGACGAACCCTCCCGACGCGTCCTGTCGGAGGCGCTGCGGTGTGCGGACTGACGACCATGCGCCGCCGCGTCAATGCGCCCCCGCGCCCTCCGAGTTGTGCAACAGGTTCAGTCCGACGACACCCGTGAGGATGAGGAAGATGCATCCGAGCCGAGCGAGGCCGGCCGGTTCTCGCAGGAACAGGATTCCATAGATCGCGGTACCGACCGCGCCGATCCCCACCCAGACCGCGTAGGCCGTGCCCAGGGGGATCGAGCGGATCGCGTAGGCGACACCGGCCATGCTCACGATCACCCCGATGATGAACAGGGCCGTCCACATCGGACGTGTGAAGGTGTTCGACTTCTCCAGAGCTGCCATGTAGATGATCTCGACCAGACCCGCGGTCACCAGGACAAGCCACGCCACTTCGCGATCGCTCCCGTCTTCGGACATCTGTACGGCGTCACAGTAGGCGGGAGACGGGCGGGATGCGCGCCGAGATCAGTCCGAGAACGACGGAGGTCCTCCCGCCGGCCGCTTCACCTGTGCGAATGCCGAGACGCCCGCGAGCGTCACCAGAGACGAGAAAAGTGCGTCCGCTTCGTCACCGGTCGGGATGTCGGAGAGGACGGGACCGAAGAAATGGTTGCCGTCGATCCCGGTGATGGGGCTGCCGCCGGCCTCGCCCAGCGCATCCTGACTGCGTCGATGCGACGCGCGCAGGGCGTCGTCGAACGACTCGTCGTCCATTGCCGCCGACAGCTCCGCGGGGAGGCCGGCCTCGGTGAGGATTCCCGAGACCACCTCGGGCGTCGTCTCGTCGCCCGCGCGATGAACTCGGCGGCCGGTCGCGGTGTAGAGGGCTCCGATCCCTTCCGGACCGCTCTCGTCGATGGCGGCCATGAACACACGACCGAGCTGTCGCGAGGTGACGAGCTGTCGGCGCTGCTCGTCGGAATGGGGCTCTTTGTCCTCGTTCAGGATCGCCAGACTCATCACGTGCCAGTCGACGGAGGCGTCGTGCGCGCCCACCTGGTCGACGAGCCATCGCGACGCCGCCCACGCGAAGGGGCACACAGGGTCGAAGTGGAAATCGAAATGTGTCATGTGAACTCCTGTCTGGGAAGGGTCGGACGGCAGGTCAGGGTTGATTCGACAGGGCGTCTATCGCGGCGCGGAGCTTCTGTGCCGCATCACGAGCCACCGGTTCGAGACCGGGCTCACCCGAGACCTGAACCATGACGTCGGGGTCCATCGCCTCGACGAGGGTCTGGTTCGGATCGTCCGGATCGGACCGGACGACGACGTTGCAGGGCAGCAGCAACCCGATCTGCCGCTGGACGCCGAGCGCCCGATGCGCCAGCGGCGGATTGCACGCGCCGAGTATCAGGTACGGCTCCATGTCCTCGTCGAGTTTCGTCTTGAGCGTCGCCTGGACGTCGATCTCGGTGAGGATGCCGAATCCCTGATCGGCGAGCGCGGCTCTGGTCCGTTCGACCGCCTCCGGGAAGGGGTGCGGCAGCGTGGTGGTCAGTGCGAGTGACATCGTGTGTCCTTTCTTGTCGGCCCTCAAGGGGCGTGTACCCGATTCGGGTGAGGTCAATGCTTGAAGCTGATCGACGGGAGGATCCGGCGCAACCAGGATGGTGTCCACCACGCCGCCCGGCCGGTGATGCGTAGCAGCGCCGGCAGGAGGGTGAGGCGAATCAGGACGGCGTCGAGCAGGACTGCCACACCCAGGATGATCCCCATCTCCTTCGGAGGGAGTGGTTGGGCCAGGGCGAAGGTGAAGAAGACGGCGACCATGACCGCAGCTGCGGCGAAGATGATCCGCCCGGAGTGGGCCATGCCGTCGACCTGCGCGGTCGATGGATCCCCGGAGCGTTCGTAGTGTTCTTTGGCGGTGGCGAGGAGGAACACGGTGTAGTCCATCGCGATCGCGAAGATCATGGCGAAGAAGAACACGGGGGCCCAGCCGTCGAGAAATCCCTGAGGTGTGAAGCCCAGCAGGTCTGCCAGGTGCCCGTCCTGGAAGATCAGCTTCGCGACGCCGAAGGCCGCGGCGGTGGACAGCAGGCTCACCACAGTGCCGATGAGTGCGATCAGCGGCGCTTGGAGTGACACCAGCAGCAGGACGAAACCGAGGACGAGAATGACGGCGACGACCAGCGGGAAGTAGTCGTTCAGAGCGTGCTGCAGGTCGAGGTTCTCGGTGGGCGCGCCGCCGACGAGAGCGCCGTCGGGCAATGCGTCACGCAGGTCGTCGACGATTGTGGCCATCTGGCCGGCGGACGGGTCGACGGTCGGAAGAGCCTGCATGAGAACGAGGTCCGAGTCGTCCGCGGCCGGCGTCGCGGGAGTGACCATGGTGATCCCCGGGGACTGCGCCGCGACCGCGGCGGCCTGCTGCGCCTCGTCGGCGGGTGCGACGATTTGCAGCATCCCCGGTGCGCCCTCGCCCATCTGCGACTGCACGAGTTCATAGCCCTGGCGGACGGGCGCGTCGGCCGGGACGACGCCGATGGAGGGCATAGCGACCTTCAACCCGACGACCGGGATCGCGAGCGCGACGAGAACAACCAGGGAGCCGGTGGCGACAGCCCACGGATGGCGCTGCAGGAAGCCGCCCCAGCGTGCGAACACCGGCGATCGGTGCTGCTGGCGGCGCGCGTACGGCAGCGAGACCGCGTTGATCCGGCCACCCAGGGCGCCCAGCGCGGCGGGTAGGAGAGTGAGGGTTGCCGCGAGGACGAAGGCCACCGCGAGCATGATGCCCACCGCCATCGTGCGCACCGCCGGTGCCGGAACCAGCAGCACGGCCGACAGGCTCACCAGAACCGTGATGCCGGACAGCAACACCGCCTTGCCTGCGGTGTCCATCGTCTGCGCCACCGCCGCGCGCATGTCGTCGCCGTGCTCCCGGACCGAGTCGCGGAACCGCGACACCAGGAACAGTGCGTAGTCGATGCCCAGCGCCAGCGCGAACATCATCGCGAAGTTCATGGCCCACACCGAGATCGGGGTGACCTGGTTCAACAACACCAGGCCGCCCGCGGATGCGACGAGACCGGCGATGGTCAGCAACAATGGGAGACCGGCCGCGACGAGCGACCCGAAGGCGAGCACCATGATCGTCAGCGTGACCGGCCATGAGAACAGCTCGGCCTTGATCATCGCGTCGTGATTGGCCTCGTTGAAGTCGCTCCACAGGACCGAGGCACCCGTCGGGTACACCTCGATCCCGTTTCCGGACAGGGCGATCAACGCGTCCTTGTGCTCATCGACAGCGCGCACCATCTCGTCGGTGTCGGCGGCCGCGCCCACTATGACGATCCCGGTGTGGCCGTCCGGGCTGATCGACGTGCCGGGCTGTGGCGGGACGACCTGGGCGAACCGGCTGTCCGTCCCCGCCAGTGCAGCGATCTCGCCGACCACCTCTCGAATCGCGGGACCGTCGACCGTGTCGCGCTCGGAGTGGACGACCACATGGACCGCTGCCGACGAGTTCCCGCCGAAATGTTGCTGAGCCAGCTCGCGGACCTGCACGGACTCCGACCCGTCGGCCTGCCAGCCCGCGCCCGCGAGTGCGGAAAACACCGACGGCGCCGCGGCTCCCAGGACGAGCAGGACGAGGAGCCACATGCCGAACACCCAGCGGGCGTGCGCGGCCATGGCCGCACCCCACCGGCCGAGGCCCCCGGGCGGGGAGCCCGCGGGGTCGGTAGTGGTCGCCTCGTCGGACAGAGGTGTGATCGGCGCCATGGATTTCCTTTCGTATATACCCCTGGGGGTATCCGTCTGGCGGCCAACATACCCATGGGGGTATCTTGACGTCAAGAATTCAGCACCCAACCGGACGTCGGTGGTGCACGACAGCGAGGAGGCCTCGATGGCCGATGACAAGAGGCCCCACGTGGCCGTCGGCGACGATGCGATGAGTGCCGTCCTCAACCGTCTACGCCGAGCGCAGGGGCAGCTCGCCGGCGTGATCGCGATGATCGAGGCCGGGCGTGACTGCAAGGATGTGGTCACCCAGCTCGCCGCGGTGTCCCGCGCGCTCGACCGCGCCGGCTTCAAGATCGTGGCCTCGGGAATGCGGCAGTGCATCGAGACCGTTGACGGTGAGCAACCGCCGTTGACCGAGGCAGAGCTGGAGAAACTCTTCCTCGCACTCGCCTGAGGCGCCGACCGTGGATCTCGTTGGGGACTCCGAATCTGCGGCGTTACTCTGAGAACGGCACTGTCCGGGCGGTAGCGCCCGGAACCACCGAAGTCGAGGATGTTGATGAGCGCACCCACCGCAGAGCAGTCCGTCGCCGAAGGCGGCTCCGGCGCCGAGAAGTCCGACACGGAGAGGGTCGTTCTCGGGCTTGCCCGTGCCGCCAAGTCGGCGTCCCGCTCGCTGAGCGGTCTGACGGCCGCGGGCAAGAACGAGGTCCTGCTCGCCGCGGCCGACGCCATCGAGGCGGCCACCGACACCATCCTCGCCGCGAACGCCGAGGACATCGCACGTGCCGAGGCGGCCGACATCGAGGTGAGCCTGCTCGACCGGCTGCGGCTCGACGCGTCGCGCGTGGCCGGTATCGCCAACGGTCTGCGGCAGGTCGCCGTGCTCCCCGACCCGATCGGTGAGGTGGTTGCGGGGAAGACCCTCCCCAACGGACTGCAGCTGCGCCAGCTGCGCGTGCCCCTGGGGGTCGTGGGCATCGTGTACGAAGCGCGCCCCAACGTCACCGTC
Source organism: Gordonia sp. NPDC057258 (assembly GCF_042668985.1). Lineage (NCBI taxonomy): Bacteria > Bacillati > Actinomycetota > Actinomycetes > Mycobacteriales > Gordoniaceae > Gordonia > Gordonia sp. NPDC057258. Next base: position 11,879 of record NZ_JBHUXZ010000033.1, on the reverse strand, counting down.
GATGCGTTCGGGATCTCCTTCAAGTCCGGGAACGCGGTGCTGCTGCGTGGCTCGTCGTCGGCCGCGGCGTCGAACGCCGAACTCGTGCGCGTGCTGCGGGAGACCCTGTCGGCCAAGGGGGTCAGCGCGGATGCGGTGTCGCTGCTGCCCAGCGACGATCGGTCCAGCGTGACCGCGCTCATCCGGGCGCGCGGACTCGTGGACGTGGTCATCCCCCGTGGCGGCGCGGGCCTCATCGAGGCCGTGGTGTCGAATGCGACGGTCCCGACGATCGAGACCGGCGTCGGCAACTGCCACGTCTACGTCCACGCACTCGCCGACCTCGATGTCGCGGCGCGTGTCATCCTCAACTCCAAGACCCGCCGGCCGAGTGTCTGCAACACCGCGGAGACCGTGCTCATCGACAAGGCCGTCGCGGCCGATGCGCTGCCGCGGATCACCTCGGTGCTGCAGACCCAGGGCGTGGTCATCCACGGCGACGAGCCGGGTATGGAGCCGGCCACCGAGGACGACTGGTCCATGGAATACCTGTCGATGGACATCGCGATGAAGGTGGTCGACGGGCTCGACGCCGCGGTCGCCCACATCGACACCTACGGAACCGGCCACACCGAGGCGATCATCACCACCGACCTGGCGGCCGCCGACGAGTTCACCCGGCGCGTGGATGCCGCCGCCGTCATGGTCAACGCATCGACCGCCTTCACCGACGGCGAGCAGTTCGGCTTCGGCGCCGAGATCGGCATCTCCACCCAGAAGCTCCATGCCCGCGGCCCGATGGGTCTGCCAGAACTGACCTCGACCAAATGGGTGGTCTGGGGCAACGGCCACGTGCGGCCCGCCTGATGAGCGCGACGACCCCGGACGCGGGGACCGCGGGATGCACCGGCTCGGGCCCGGCCGTCGTGCCGTCGTTCGAGGGTGTCGACGACGTCGTCGGTCGCCTTCGCGCGACGGGTTACCTCGCCGACGACGCGACCGCGACCTCGACCTTCCTGGCCGACCGTCTCGGCAAGCCGTTGCTGGTCGAGGGGCCGGCGGGTGTCGGCAAGACCGAACTCGCCCGGTCCATCGCGGCGGCCACGGATGCCGAACTCATCCGCCTGCAGTGCTACGAGGGCATCGACGAGGCCCGCGCGCTGTACGAGTGGAATCACGCCAAGCAGATCCTGCACATCCAGGCGACGGGGGACCGCGCGTGGGATGAGGCCAAGGCCGACATCTTCTCCGACGAGTTCCTCCTGCCGCGGCCGCTGCTCAAGGCGATCTCGCGCGAGGGTGCCACCGTGCTCCTCATCGACGAGGTCGACAAGGCCGACGTCGACATGGAGGGTCTGCTGCTGGAAGTGCTCAGCGATTTCGCGATCACCATCCCGGAGATGGGAACCGTTGCCGCTCAGCGTCGTCCGATCGTCTTGCTGACATCGAACGCGACCCGCGAGCTGTCCGAGGCACTCAAGCGTCGTTGTCTGTACCTCTACATCGACTTCCCGGATGCCGAGCGCGAGAAGGAGATCCTCGCGTCGCGGGTGCCGAACCTGTCGGATTCGCTCAGCGCCGAGCTGGTGCGGATCGTCGGTGTCCTACGCACACTCGACATCCGCAAGAAACCGTCGGTGGCCGAGACGATCGACTGGGCGAACACGCTGTTGGCGCTGGGAGCCGGGGAGAAGGCCACGGCGAAGAGCGGTGGCGGATTCGACGACGGACTCATAGCGCGGACGCTCGGTGTCGTGCTGAAGCACCGGCCGGACCTCAAGACGGCTCTCAAAGAACTCAAGCTGGGCTGATGACGGCTCCGCTCGTCGCGCACCTCACCGATTTCGTCGACGAGTTGCGTCGTCGCGGGATCGTGGTCGGGCCGTCGGCGCTGATCGATGCGGCGAGTGCCATGGAGGTTCTCGACCTTCTCGAACGCCCCCGTCTACGCGAGGGGCTCGCGACGACACTGCTCGTCGATCACGCCCATCGCGGTGTATTCGACCGGGTCTTCGACCTGTGGTTCCCGCTCGGCGCCGGAATGCGCACCGTGACCGAGGATCTCCCGCGCACCCCCGACGGTGAGCTCGATGTCGAGGCGGTCCGGGACGCGCTGGCGGAGATGCTCGCCGACGACGCGTCGGCGAACGACGGCCGGCTCGACCAGGCCATCGCGATGATCGTCGACGAGTTGGGGCGGTACGGATCGACTCGGGGCGAGGCGTTCTCGGCCTATCAGGCCATCACCGCGGTGAGTCCGCAGACACTGATCGCGAAGATCGCGGCGGCCATGGCCGGGGATGGCGACGGGGACGGCGGGCGGGCCGGTACGGAACCGCTCTACCGGCAGGCGGCGCGCCAGAAGGCCAACGATCTGCGTGCGGCGATCGAGCGAGAGACCCAGCGGCGCATGGCCGACCGCAACGGCCGCGAGAAGGTCGGCGCCTATGCGGTGCCCCCGTTACCGGAGAACGTCAACTTCCTGTCGGCGGGTGCCAAAGAACAGGTGGAGATCCGCAAGACCATCGAACCGCTGGCCAGATTGCTGGCCGCGAAGCTCGAGACGAGGCGACGGCGCGCTCACCGCGGCGCGGTCGACGTCCGGAAGACGCTGCGCGCCTCGATGTCCACCGGTGGGGTACCCATCGAACTCAGTCACCGCAAGCCCCGACCGGGGCGGCCCGAACTCATCATCATCTGCGACGTCTCGGGGTCGGTGGCCGGGTTCAGTCAGTTCACGTTGCGCTTGGTGTATGCACTGCGGCAACAGTTCTCGAAGGTGCGGGTGTTCGCCTTCGTCGACACCGTCGACGAGGTGACCGATTACTTCGACCACGGCGAAGAGGATTTCGGTGCGGCGATGCACCACATGATCTCCACCGCGCGGATCTCCACCCGCGACGGTCACTCGGACTACGGCAACATGCTGGCCGGGTTCGTCGCCGACTACGGCGATACGCTGACCCACCGGGGTGCGTTGCTGATCCTGGGGGACGGGCGGAACAACTATCACGATCCGCACGCCGACGCGCTCGCCGAACTGGTGGAACGGGCCCGGCACGCCTACTGGCTCAACCCGGAGGCCAAGCAGCACTGGGGCACGGGTGACTCGGTCGCGACCGATTACGCGGACGTGATCGACATGTTCGAATGCCGGAACGCCACACAACTGGGCACGGTCATCGCCGACCTCCTGCCGATCTGACCAGCGCTGCCGATTCGCACCAGTGCTCGACGCGTAGACTGACCGTCCATGTCACCCGACCGCCCGCGTGCGCGCCGTATCGGCGTGATGGGCGGCACGTTCGACCCGATCCACAACGGGCACCTCGTCGCGGCCAGCGAGGTCGCCCACCGGTTCTCGCTGGACGAGGTGATCTTCGTCCCGACCGGCCGTCCCTGGCAGAAGATCGGCGAGGCGACGACGGTGAGCCCGCCGGAGGACCGCTACCTCATGACGGTCATCGCGACCGCGTCGAATCCGCAGTTCAGCGTCAGTCGTGTCGACATCGACCGCGACGGCGACACCTACACCGTGGACACGCTCCGCGACCTGCGAGCGCTGCTTCCGGAAGCCCAGCTGTACTTCATCACCGGTGCCGACGCGCTGGAATCCATCCTGTCGTGGCAGGACTGGGAGGAGCTGTTCGGCCTCGCCCGATTCGTCGGCGTGAGCCGCCCGGGGTACGAGCTCGACGCCACGCACCTGGCCCACCATCTCGAGGCCATGCCCGCCGACACCCTGCATCTGCTGGAGATCCCGGCGCTGGCGATCTCGTCCACCGAGTGCCGGACGCGCGCGTTGCAGGGTCGGCCCGTCTGGTACCTGGTGCCCGACGGTGTCGTGCAGTACATCGCCAAGCGGAAGCTGTATCGTGCGCCCCGGGCGTCGTCGCCCGGTGTCTCCGCCCCGGCGCTTCCGGGGGCCAACCGCCCCGAGCGGCTCCCGCCCGAGGAAATTCCTCCCGGGGAGTTGCAGGGCGATACCGACGGGTCGGGCCGCGCCCTGGGCGAACAGGCCGTGACCGAATGAGAGGACAAGTGTGACTGCGTCAGCTGAAGCGCTGGAGATGGCCAAGGTGGCCGCCCTGGCCGCGGCCGAGAAGCTCGCCCATGAGGTGACGGTGATCGACGTGTCGGAGCAGTTGGTGATCACCGACGCCTTCGTGATCGCCTCCGCCGACAACGAGCGTCAGGTGAACTCGATCGTCGACGAGGTCGAGGAGAAGCTGCGGGAGGCCGGCCACAAGCCGCTGCGGCGCGAGGGCACGCGCGAAGGTCGTTGGGCACTGCTCGATTACGCCGACATCGTGGTGCACATCCAGCACACCGACGAACGACGCTTCTACGCGCTGGAGAGTCTGTGGAAGGACTGCCCGGTGGTCGAGGTGGACGGGCTGTCGTGAGTGGCGGTCCCGACTCACACGACACCGCCGTCGAACGTCTCACCCCGGTGGTGCGGCGCCTGATCCTGTTGCGGCACGGGCAGACCGAGTACAACGCGGCGAGTCGGATGCAAGGCCAGATCGACACCGACTTGTCCGAACTCGGTGTCCGGCAAGCTGGTTCGGCGGCGGTCGAGCTCGCCAAGCGGCAACCGGTGGTCATCTTATCGTCGGATCTGCGGCGGGCCCGCGACACCGCCGAGGCGCTCGCACAACGAACCGGTCTGCCGGTGACCACCGACGTACGCCTACGGGAGACACACCTCGGTGAGTGGCAGGGTCTGACGCACCTAGACGTCGATGCCGCGATGCCGGGCGCGCGCGCCGTCTGGCGCGATGACGCGACCTGGACGCCGCCGGGTGGGGAGAGCCGCGTCGACGTCGCCCGCCGCTCCACCCCCCTGGTCGACGAGTTGATCGAGCTGTTGCCGGAGTGGGGCGTCGGCGACAACCCGGAGGCGCCGGTGGTGCTGGTGGCCCACGGGGGAGTGATCGCGGCGATGACCGCGGCGCTGCTCGGGCTGCCGGTCGAGAACTGGCCCGTCTTCGGGGGGCTCGCGAACACGAGTTGGGTGCAGCTGTCGGGGCACGGCATGCCCGGCGAACTGCCGCGGTGGCGCCTGGACGTGTGGAACGCGTCCGCCGAGGACTCCGACCCGGCGGTGCAGTGAGCGACGTCCGCCGATGACCGAGGCCGCCGGACCCGGTCCATCCGCTGCCGATGCGCGGGAGCGATGTGTGCTGGTGTTGTCCGACTCGCTCGCGTACTACGGTCCGCAGGGCGGTCTGCCCGCGGATGACCCTCGGATCTGGCCGATGCTCGTGGGCGCTGCGACGCGTTCGGAGGTGCGGCTGTTCGGCCGGATCGGGTGGACGAGCCGGGACGTCTGGTGGGCCCTCACCCAGGACCCGAACATCTGGGCCACCGTGCCCCGCGCCGACGTCGTCGTGCTCGCATTCGGAGGGATGGACACTCTGCCCTCGCCGCTTCCGACGGCTTTCCGGGAGCAGATCCGCTACATCAGGCCGAACGGGTTGCGGCAGCGAATACGCGCGGCCTATGCGTGGATACAACCGCGGGGGTCGCACCTCGGATGGCCGCTCGCGCTGCCGCCGCACGTCACGATCGAGTACCTGGAGAAGATCCGCGCGGCGCTCGCCCAGTTGCGTCCGGACCTCCCGATCGTCGTGTGCCTGCCGCCCACCCACCGCAGCCCGTATTACGGCAACGTCCATGCCGGGCGGATCCCGACGACCGCGGCGATGTCGCGATGGGCGTCGAGCCACGGCCTACCGAGTGTCGACTTCTACCCGGTCACCCGGGACGCCTTCGACGACGACACCGCCGAGATGAATCCCGACGGAATCCACTGGGGTTTCTCGTGCCATCGGGGCATCGCCGACGTTGTCGCCCCGGTCGTCGACGCCGTCCGGCGGCGCGCGAACCGCGACGCCGGGGGCCCGACCCCGACGCCCGTGGAGGCCCGGCGCGTGAACCCGTTAACGTAGACGCGTGCCTGTCGTCGTCGTCACAGACTCCTCGTCCCGACTGCCGCGGTCGGTGACCGAGCACTACGGGATACGGCAGGTCCCATTGCACCTCGCCGTCGGCGACGAGGACTACCGCGAAGGTGTCGACGACATCCCGGCCGACATCGTGACGACGCCGGGCGTGACCACCTCCGGCGCCAACCCCAACGATCTCTCCGAACATTTCGAGTCCGCGCTCGAGGCGAGTCAGGGTGCCGGCGTCGTCGCCGTCCACATGTCGCGCCGGTTGTCGGGGACCTGGAGTTCGGCGCGGATGGCTGCGGAGAAGTTCTCCGGGCAGGTTCGGGTCGTCGATTCCCGATCTGTCGGTCTCGCAGTCGGTTTCACCGCCGTCGCGGCCGCCCAGGCCGCCGCCGGGGGAGCCGACCGGGACCGCGTGTACGAGTCCGCCATCCGACAGGCAGCGACCGTCGACTCGCTGCTGTGTGTGCAGCAGCTCGACAATCTGCGCAACAGTGGCCGGATCAGCGCCGCGGGCAAGCTCTTCGGATCGGCGCTGTCCATCAAACCGATCCTGCACATGGTCGACGGGACCCTGACGCTGAAGGAACGTCATCGCACGTTCTCCAAGGCGCTGGACAAGATGGTCGACGCCGCCGCCGACTCCGCGGGCGGGCGCGCGGTCACGGTCGGCATCCAGCACTGTCAGAGCCCGGACGTCGCCGAGGAACTGCGCGCGGCCGTCCACGCCAAGCTGCGGGTGGTGACCTCCGAGCTGACCGTTGATCTCGGTCCCATCCTCGGCGCCCACGTCGGCCCCGGCGCGGTGGGCGTCGTGATCGCCGCGCACCTCGAACCGATCGAGGGTCTCGGCGAGTCCTAGCGGTCCGGCGCGCCGGGCTCGGCGCCATCCACAGCTCGCGCTGACCGTCCACAGATCGCGGGTTCTGCGGTTCGCGTGCGGAGCAGCGGCGGCTGTGCGACCTAGCGTGTGGCGTCATGAGCGCATCAGGACGGCGGAACCCGCTGGACCGGCTGGCGCCGGTGGCCGATCTGCCGGACCGACGGGACGGTACGGCAGGCATCGACCCCGTGTCGCCGCCGCTCGCGCCGGACATCGACGACCGGCTCGGCCCCGTCGAGGAACCCGAGCATCCCGGGTGGGGGATCGGCGGGATGCCGACGTGGCTTGACACGCCGGCGCGAACCCAGCGGCGACGGTCGGACGCCGACGGCGGCGACAGTGTCGGCGGCGACGGTGCCGAGGATGACGATGACTTCGACGACGATCCCATCCCTCGGCGGCGCTTCGCGGTCGCGCCACCGGCAGCTCTCGCGCTGATCGCGGTCGGTGTCGTCGTCTGTGCCGTCGCGGCCTTCGGACTGTTCCGCGGGTCGGGGTCGGCGCCGGTCGTGGATTTCGGTGCGGTGGCCGGCACCTCGTCGATGTCGGACCCGTCGACGCCGCCGGCCGTGCCGACCGAATCGATCCCGGCGCAGATGGTGGTCAGTGTCGTCGGTTTGGTGCACACGCCGGGTCTGGTGCAACTCACGCCCGGGGCGCGGGTCGCCGACGCGATCGACCGGGCGGGAGGTGCGCGCAAGAACGCGGATCTGCTGTCGCTGAACCTCGCGCAGGTCCTCCGGGACGGCGATCAGATCCTCGTCGGCTACGCGGGCGGGCAGGGCGAGATGTCGCTGCGCAGCGCCGTCGTCGGGGCTTCCGGCGCGCCGCCCGCACCCGCGGGTGCACCCCCGGCAGATGCAGGGGCGCCCGCCGGCGGTTCGGGTGGTCCGCCGGCCACCGGCGGACTCGTGAACCTCAACACCGCCACCGAGGCCGACCTCGACGAGTTGCCCGGGGTGGGGCCGGTGACCGCGAAGGCCATCCTGTCGTGGAGGGATCGCAACGGGCGCTTCAGCTCCGTGGACCAGCTCGCCGAGGTCGACGGGATCGGTCCGGCACGCCTGGCCAGACTGCGCGATCTCGTGACGGTCTGACGGGTGGACTACCGCCTGCTGGTACCGGCGGTGGCGGTGTGGTCGGTGACGGCGTTCGGGCTGGTGATGCCGCCCGGGTACACGCTCGGGCTGGCGATCTGTTCGGGCGCGGTGGCCTCGGTCGGCACGCTGGTCTGTGCCGGCGGCCGGTTCGGATGGGACGCGGTCGGTTTGATCATCGTCGTGGCCGGACTCGCCGCGGTGTGCGCGACTTCCTTGGCGATCCGGCAGGAGGTCCGCTCCGATCACCCGCTGGCCGCGTCGACCGGGAAGTCGACGGTCGTACTTACCGTGCGTGGGGACCCGGTGGTTGTCGGGCCCTCGTCGGCCGGACGCGTCCGTCTGCGCGTCGACGTGGAACAGGTTGGTTCGCATCGTGTTCCGACGGCTTCCGCCGACCTGATGGGGGATCTCGGGGAGTGGTCGGGACTGTTGCCCGGGCAACGGGTGCTCACGGTCGCGCGGGTGCGGCCGCCGCCCGAGCACTCGCTGCTGGTGGCGACCCTGACTGCGCAGCAGCCCCGGGTCGTCGGCTCGCCGCCCGCCCACCAGCAGGTGGCCGGTGCGATCCGGGAACGGTTGCAGGTGTTGGCCGCGCGGGCGCTCGACGAGGACGCGGCCGGACTCCTGCCCGGCCTCGTGCTCGGCGACGAGAGCTCCCTCGACGACGGCCTGCGGGACGATTTCCGCGACGCCGGCCTGAGCCATCTGACCGCGGTGAGCGGCAGCAATTTCGCGATCGTCTGCGGGGCAGCGCTTCTCGTGGTTCGCAGTGCGGGTGTGCCACCGCGGGCGGCCGCGGTCGTCGGGCTGGTGGTGATCCTGGCATTCGTGGTGCTCGTCCGGCCGTCGCCTAGTGTCGTGCGTGCCGCGTTGATGGGAGCGGTGGGTGTGTTGGCGCTCTTCGCCTCTCGTCGGGCGCAGGCGTTCCCGGCGCTCGGTGCGGCGGTCGTCGGCGGACTCCTGTGGTGGCCCGAGCTGGCGCTGCAACCGGGGTTCGCCTTGTCGGTGGCCGCCACCGCCGCCATCGTGCTGTGGGCCCCACGATTCCGTGACCGGTTGCGCGAGTGGCGTTGTCCGCCCGGTGTCGCCGAGGTGATCGCGATGGCGGTCACCGCGCAGGTGGTGACGGCGCCGATCGTGGTCGTGGTGACCGGCACGTTCTCGGTGGTGGGAATCGTTGCGAACCTTCTGGTCGCCCCGGTGGTCGCGGTGATCAGCGTGGTCGGCACCCTCGCCGCACTCATCGGCGCGATCGGGCCGCCCGACGGCGTCGGCGCGCTCGTGGGTGAACTGCTGGTGCGCGCCCTCGCCCCCGAACTGTGGTGGATGGTCGTGTGCGCGCGCACCCTCGGCGGCGTGGGCTGGGCGAGTGTGGAGGTGCCCTCGCCGTTCGGATGAGGCTGCCCGCAGTCAGACCTCGCGGTCGGCCAGCTCGCCCGCGGTGCGGTTCCACACCATGTAGCCGACGCCGACGGCGGCGAACCAGACCGCCCCGACGATCAGTGCGATCCGACCGTCGCGGTCGAAGAACAGCAGGACGAAGACGAGCGCGAGGAAGGCGAGGGCGAGCCACGTGGTGATCGGGGCGCCGGGGACCCGGTAGTCCGAACGCGGCAGTTCGCCGCGCGCGACCTTCCGGCGGTAGGCCATCTGGCACAGCAGGATAGTCGACCAGATGACGATGATCCCGACCGTCGACACCGCGGTGATGTAGGCGAAGGCGTGTGCGGGATCGATGACGTTCACCACCACGCCGATCGCCATGACGGCGGCACTCAGCGTGATGCCGACGGCCGGGACCTTGCGGTTCGAGAGTCGGGTCAGCTGCCGCGGGGCGTCGCCGGTGTGGGCGAGGGAGCGCAGCATGCGCCCGGTCGAGTAGATGCCCGAGTTGCACGACGAGAGGGCAGCGGTGAGCAAGATGAAGTTGACGATGCCCGCGGCGCCGGGGATGCCGATGTAGGAGAAGACCGAGACGAAGGGGCTCTCGCCGGCCTGGAAGTCCGTCCAGCTGCGGACCGAGAGGATCACCAGCAGCGAGCCGACATAAAAGATCCCGATGCGGAACGGAACGGTGTTGATCGCCTTGCGCAGCGTGACGCGCGGGTTCTGTGCCTCTCCCGCGGTCACGCCGACGAGCTCGACGCCGACATAGGCGAACATGACGATCTGCAGGCTCAGCATCGCGTTGCTGAAGCCGGTCGCGAAGAAGCCGCCGTCGTTCCACAGGTTCGTCACCGACGGACCGGTCTCGGGCCCCAGCCCGGCGATCGGGAGCAGCACACCGATGCCGACGATGATCATGCCGAGGATGGCGGTGACCTTGATGGCGGAGAACCAGAACTCCGCGCGTCCGAACACCCCGACGGAGATCAGGTTCGCGCCGAACAGCACGATGAGCGCGATGAGGGCGGTGACCCACACCGGCACCGAGGGCCACCAGTAGTTGATGTACTTGCCCGCCACGGTGATCTCGGCCATGCACGTCGTCGTCCACACGGCCCAATAGGTCCACCCCTGGCTGAAACCGGCGAACCGTCCGAGGAACTCGTCGGCGTACTCGCTGATGCCACCGGAGATCGGCCGGTAGATGAGGAGTTCGCCGAGAGCGCGCATGACGATGAAGATCGCGAGGCCGGCGAGCGCGTACGCCAGGATGAGTGCCGGTCCCGCCTTCTCGATCGCGCCACCCGCGCCGTAGAAGAGGCCGGTGCCGATCGCGCCGCCGATGGCGATCATCTGCACGGTGCGGGCGGTGAGCCCGCGTTGGTATCCCTCGTCGGTGTCGGCACCCGTGTCGGTGCCGGGATGCTCGACAGTCACGCGGGCAACTCCTCCGAATGTCGGTGGGCCGATGGCAGAAGCTCACCGTAACGGCCCGCGATCGACCGGATTCACTTGCCCACAGGACCCGTCCACTTTGTCGTATTCGGTTGGCCGGGCGGCGGTCCGGTGATCGTGTCGGCGCCGTCTGGCACCATTGTCGCCGTGACCGATCGCCTGCACCTGCTGCTCGGAGACGACGACTTCCTCACCGGCCGGGTGATCTCGGCCGTGGTCGACGCCGCGTCGAAAGCGGCAGGTACCCCGGTGCCGGTGACCCGGGTACGTGCCGGCGACGTGAGCGAACACGAACTCGCGGAGTTGCTCAGTCCGTCGCTGTTCGCCGAAGAGCGGATCGTCGTCGTCGAGGCCGCCGCCGACGCGGGCAAGGAGCCGGCCGCGCTCATCGCCGCGACCGCGTCGTCGCTGCCCGAGGGCATCACGCTGATGGTGATCCATCACGGCGGGGGCCGGGCGAAGTCGATGGTCCCCGCGTTGAAGAAGGCCGGGGCCGTCGAGCACGAGACGACCGCCCCGAAGTGGCCGTCGGAGCGAATGACTTTCGTGCGCAACGAGTTCCGTTCGCTGGGCGTAAAGGTCGGCGCCGATGTCGTCGAGCAGGTGGTCGAGGGCGTCGGATCGGAACTGCGCGAGCTGGCCGCCGCGTGCGCGCAACTCGTGGCCGACACCGGCGGCAAGGTCGACCGCGACACCGTGCGCCTGTACTACCAGGGCCGTCCCGAGGTGACCGGATTCGAGGTGGCCGACCGGGCGGTGACGGGCGACCGTGCCGGCGCGCTGGAATCCCTGGCCTGGGCGCTGCACCACGGCGTGCCGCGGGTGCTGCTTGCCGACGCCCTCGCCGAGGCCGTCCACGCCATCGCTCGCATCCGACCCATGGGGTCGATCAACCACTTCGATGCGGCCCGCGAACTCGGCATGCCGCCCAACCGGGTCAAGAACGTGCAGGCGAAGGCCAAGGCGTGGGACGCGGAGTCGATCGCGCGGGCGGTCGGCGTGGTCGCGGCGCTCAACGCGGATGTGAAGGGGCAGGCCGCCGACCCCGATTACAGCCTCACCCACGCCGTCGCCACGGTCGCCGACCTCCGGCCGGACGGGCGTCGGCGGAGCTGACGC
>NZ_JBHUXZ010000032.1:0-59417 GCF_042668985.1 Gordonia sp. NPDC057258 | reverse complement strand
CGTCGTCTACAACCACCTCACCACCGACCACCACGCCCGCACCCGCAAAGCCGACAACCCAACACCCGCCGCCGCTTGACATAGGAGCTATGAGCTTGTCGAAACCACCCCCCGGGACAAAACCGCGTCGTCGTTCGTTGTCCACGTAGACCCTGACGTCAACGGGTGCCGAAGGGCACCGAAGGACAGGTGAAGCATCATGGCTCTCCGCTGGTTCGCGGCCTACGCCGTGCTGGAGATCGCCGCGTTCGTCGCGATGGTCATGACCCTCGGATTCGGCTGGGCCGTGCTCATCAGCCTCGCCGCCGTGGTCCTCGGATTCGTCGTCCTGCGCTGGCAGGGCGGCAAGGTCTTCGACGAGCTGCGCCGCGCGTCGCGAAACGAGGTCGACGCCCGCGCCCCGCTGGCCGACACCGCGCTCGTCGCCGTGTCGACCATCCTTTTGGTTGTCCCGGGCGTCGTGTCGACCGTCGCCGGGACCCTGCTGCTGTTCCCGCCGACCCGTCGGGTGATGCGTCCGGCCGTCGCCGCGGTGGGTGCCCGCCGTGTGGCGACCGCGATGGACCGGGCCGGGATGTATGCCACCGGTGTCTACGGCGCCGGACGTGGCGCGACCGTCGTCGAGGGTTCCGTCGTGGAATCCGACACGTCCGAGCCGGGGTCGCCGTCGGCACCGCCGCACACCCGGGGCCTACCGCAGGGCCGCTGAACAGGTCCTGATCAGCCGACGGTCGGCACCACGCCGCCCGCGCCGCCGACACGCACGTATCCGGACCGCTCGCCACCCTCCTCCGACGGCAAGGCACACTGAACGATCGTGGCAACCCAACTGCTTCTCGGCGGCGCCGTGTACTCGCCGGCCGCCCCCGACGCGACCGCGATGGCCGTGACCGACGGAATCGTCGTCTGGGTCGGGACCGACGACGTCGGCCGCGCACTCCATCCCGACGCCGAGGTCATCGACCTCGCCGGACACTTCGTCAGTCCCGGGTTCGTCGACTCCCACGTCCACCTGACGTCCACCGGGCTCGGACTCGACGGCCTCACCCTGAACGAGGCGTCGAGCCGCACGCACTGCCTGCGGCTGGTGGAGAAGGCCGTGGCCGCCGAATCCGCCCATGACGGAGGCGACCTCATCTGGGGTCTCGGCTGGGACGACTCGACCTGGGCGGGCGCCGAACCCGACGACGGTCGCTTCCCGACGACCACCGAGCTCGACGCCGTCGTCGGGACCAGGCCGGTGTACCTCGCCCGGATCGACGAGCACTCCGCGGTGGCGTCCACCGCGCTGCGACGCCTGATCCCGGACCTGGCCGACGCCGTCGGGTATCACCCGGAGGAGCCGCTGGTCGCCGAGGCCCACCACCTCGTCCGCGGCGCGGCCCGCCTGCTGGTCACCGCGGCGCATCGCGAACGCGCACAACGCCGCGCGCTCGATGGGGCCGCCGCCCACGGGGTGGTGGCCGTGCACGAGAACGGCGGACCGGACATCAGCGGCATGGACGACTTCCTCGCGCTCGCCGACCTCGACCATCCCGTCGAGATCCGGCGCTATTGGGGCCAGGCCGTCACCGACGCCGACCACGCCCGCGAACTGATGTCGATCACCCGGGCCGATGCCCTGGGCGGTGACCTGTTCATCGACGGTGCCATCGGCTCCCACACCGCGTGGCTCTCGGAGCCCTACACCGACGATCCGCACACCAGCGGTATCAGCTACCTCGACCCCGACCAGATCCGCGATCACCTGCGCGCCTGCACGATCGCGGGCATCCAGGCGGGCTTCCACGTCATCGGCGACGCCGCGACCGGTGTGGTCGTCGGCGCACTCGCCGAACTCGCCGACGAACTCGGCACGCCCGCGCTCGCACGCTGTGCGCACCGGCTCGAACACGCCGAGATGGTCACCGCCGCCGATGCCGAGGTCCTCGCGCGCTGCGGCGTCATCGCCAGCATGCAACCGTTGTTCGACGCCGAATGGGGCGGTCCCGGCGACCTGTACGACGCCCGTCTCGGGGCGAGCCGCGCGGCCACCCTCAACGACTTCGCGATGCTGGCCAAAACCGGTGTCGCCCTGGCGTTCTCGTCAGACGCGCCGGTGACGGCCATCGACCCGTGGTCGACCATCCGGGCCGCTGTGCACCATCATCAGCCGACCAACGCGATCTCGGCGCGCGGCGCGTTCGCCGCGACGACCCGCGGCGGCTGGCGGGCCGGGGGAGTCAACGACGGTGTCACCGGGACCCTGACGCCCGGGGCCCCGGCGAGTTACGCGGTGTGGGAGGTCGACGAGCTCGTCGTCGCCGGGTCCCACGAGAAGGTCCAGCGCTGGTCGACCGATCCGCGGTCGCGGGTGCCCGCGCTGCCGGACGTCTCACCGGGGGCCGCGCTGCCGCGCTGCGTACGCACCGTGCACCGGGGCCGGACCCTGTACGACCGGGACGCCGGGTGAGTCCCCCGCGGGTCTCCCGATCCCGGATCTCACGGTCCTGGCTCGCACGTACCGGGACCGCCGCCGCCGCGGGTGTCGCGATGTGGGCCGCGTTCCCACCCCGCAACTGGTGGTTCCTCGCGGTCCTCGGCCTCGGCCTGTTGTTCGCCGCACTCTTCGTCGGGTCGCCCCGGGTGCGCACCGGCGCGTGGATCGGCTTCGTCTTCGGGCTGGCGTTTTTCGTGCCGCTGTTGCCGTGGATCGGCGTCTACGTCGGTCCGCTCCCGTGGCTCGCCCTGGCCGCGGTGCTCGCCGTCTATCTCGCGCTGTTCGGCGCGATCGCCACCCTGACGATGCGGCTTCCGGTGCCTCCGGTGTGGTTCACGCTGTCGTGGGTGCTCGTCGAAGCGCTCCGTTCCGCCTTTCCGTTCGGCGGGTTTCCTTGGGGGAGAACCGCATTCAGCCAGGTCGACGGACCGCTGCTGCCGCTGGCCTCGGTGCTCGGCGCGCCGGGATTGTCAGCAGGTGTCGCGCTGTTCGGCTCCGCGGTCGCCTGGCTGCTCGTGATCCTCACCCGGGCGTACCGGCGCACGACGGCCGTCTCCGACCCCGAGCACGCCGACGGCCCGGGGCCGTCCACCGAACGTTCCTCGGGCGTGGTGCGCATCGCGACCGCCGCGGTGGCCATCGCGCTGCTCGCACCGATCGCGGCCATTGCGGCGACCCCCGCCAGCCTCGACCGCAACATCGCGACGTCCTCGGCCCGGATCGGTGCCATCCAGGGCAATGTCCCGCGACTGGGTCTGGATTTCAACGCCCAGCGGCGCGCTGTCCTCGACAATCATGTCCGCACCACGATGTCCTACGGCCGGGCGATCGACACCGGGCAGACAGAGCAGCCCGACTTCGTCCTGTGGCCGGAGAACGCCTCGGACATCTCGCCGCTGGACAACGCAGACGCGGCCGCCGGGATCACCGCGGCCTCCGAGGCCGTCGACGCGCCGATCCTGGTCGGCACGCTCATCCGCAACCCCGATGGCCGACCCACCAATTCGGTCCTGGTCTGGGACGGCGCGCAGGGCCCGGTCGACCGCTACGACAAGCACATCGTCCAGCCGTTCGGCGAATACCTCCCGTGGCGGCCGTTCTTCCGCCTGTTCTCGTCGTATGCGGACATGGCCGGAGACTTCCGCCCCGGCACCGGACCCACGGTGGTCGATGTGCCCGGTCGCTCGGGGACGGTGACCGTCGGTGTCGCGACCTGCTGGGAGGTCGCCTTCGATCGGGCCGCTCGGCAATCCGTCCGGGACGGCGCGCAGATGCTGTTCGTGCCCACCAACAACGCGACCTTCGGCCGGACCGAGATGACGTATCAGCAGTTGGCCATGTCGCAGGTCCGGGCCGTCGAACACGGGCGGTCCGTGGTCGTCGCGGCCACCAGTGGGGTGAGCGCCGTCATCGAGCCGGACGGATCCATCAGCCAACAGTCCGGCATATTCACCGCGGACGTGCTGACCGGGCGTCTGCCACTTCATGAGGACATGACTCTCGCGACCCGCCTGGGCCCCTGGCCGGAGGTGGTCGCGATCATCGCCGCGGTGGCGGGGCTTTTGTTTGCGCTGCGCTCGCGTACTAGGTTCTCACTCAGGCCACGCAGGGTCGCCGCACGGGCGACCGGTGACACGAAGGAGCTCGATGGCATCGGGGATTGACGCCACGGCAGGGCAGCGGCGGCCCGACGACGCGCCGCAACGCGTGGTCGGCGCCGACGGCACGGGCGCACTCGTCGTCGTGCCGACGTTCAACGAACGCGACAACCTGCCGCTCATCATCGGACGTCTACAGGACGTGCTGCCGGGAGCGCATGTCCTCGTGGTCGACGACTCGAGCCCGGACGGCACGGGCGACGTCGCCGACGACCTCGCCCGCGCCGACGCGGCGACCCGGGTCCATGTCATGCACCGCGTCGACAAGGATGGCCTGGGCAAGGCGTACCTCGCCGGATTCGCGTGGGGACTCGACCGCGACTATGCGGTCATCGTCGAGATGGACGCGGACGGCAGCCACGCGCCTGAGCAGCTGCACCGCCTGTTCGACGCCGTCAACGACGGCGCGGATCTCGTGATCGGGTCCCGTTATGTCCCGGGCGGCAAGCTGGTGAACTGGCCCAAGCGCCGGGAGTTCCTCTCCCGCGGTGCCAACACCTACGCACGTCTGGCCCTCGGTGCGGGCGTCCACGACATCACCGCCGGGTTCCGCGCCTATCGCCGCATCGTGCTGGAGAAGATCCAACTCGACACCGTCGAGTCCGCGGGTTATTGCTTCCAGATCGACCTGGCGTGGCGCACGGTGCGTGCCGGCTTCGACGTCCGGGAGGTGCCGATCACCTTCACCGAACGTGAGATCGGGGTGTCCAAGATGAGCGGCGGCGTGATGTCCGAGGCGTTCACGATGGTCGCCCGCTGGGGAGTCCAGAGCCGCCTCGAGCGCTGGGGACTCGTCCGGACGCGATGATCCGCTGAGCAGACGGACAGACCCGGCAGGACGTCCTGCCGGGTCTGTTCGGTTCCGGGCGTCGGGCGCCCGCGGGTGTCAGTTGGTGATGCCCTTGCGCCGCTGCTTGAGCAGGTCCAGGCGCTCGTTGAGCAGCACTTCGAGCTCTTCCTCGCTGCGACGCTCGAGCAGCATGTCCCAGTGCGTACGCGGCGGCTTGGTCTTCTTCTCCTCGGGCTCGGCGCCCTCGAGGATGGTGCCTTCCATGCCGTTCTTGCACGGCCACTTCGACGGGACCTCCGCGTCGTCGGCGAACGGCACGTCGAAGATCTCGCCGTTGTCGGTGCGGTACTGGACGATGCGTCGTGGCGCGAGGTCGTGGTCACGATCGGTCTCGTAGCTCACCGCGCCGAGGCGGCTACCCCGAAGTACTCGATCTGCCATGAAGGGTTCCTCTCAACTTCGTCGGATCTCCCGGTCTGCCGGGAGATCTCTGTTGCATTCCAGGTTCGCGCGCAACGCTGCGCGCGACTTTCGGGTCGTCAACAGGAACATTCTACGCGCATTCCTGCGTGGGTTCGCCACCGGCGACGACCCGTGTTGTCCAACCCGCTCGGCGGGCCGCCGCCGGGAGCGCAGCGAGCGGGGCGAGTGTGTGCCGCCGCCGGGAGCGCAGCGAGCGGGGCGAGTGTGTGCCGCCGCCGGGAGCGCAGCGAGCGGGGCCGGTCGTGACAGCGGTACGGTCTCGGTGTGGAACCAGGCACTACGCACGGCGTACAAACGGGCGCATCGCGTCGGCGTCGGCCGTACGCCTGCGCCTGGTGCGGCCGCACGATGGTGGACTCCGAGATGGGGCGTCGGCGGAAGTACTGCAAGCGATCGTGCAGGCAGCGTGCCTACGAGCAGAGAACGCTGCTGGAGGGCACATCCATTCCCGACGACGCGGTGATCCTCTCCTCGGCGGAGGCCGCCGAGTTCGGCGACCGGATGTTCGCGCTGCGGTGCGCCGCGGAGGACCTCGGCACCGCGGTGGCCGAAGGTGCCGGACACGACGTGCTGGCCGACCTCACCGACACGTTGCTCGAACTCGCGCGGGAAGCCGAGAAGCTGCGGTGACCGCGCGCATCTTCGCGCCCTCGCTCGTCGTCACGCTCGTGGCGCTGGTCGTCGCCTACCTCTACCTCGGCTGGACCGGCCTCGCCCTGTGCGCCATCCTCGGCGTGCTCGAGGTGTCCCTGTCGTTCGACAACGCGGTCATCAATGCAACGATCCTCGAACGGATGAGCGCGTTCTGGCAGAAGATGTTCCTCACCGTCGGCGTGCTCATCGCCGTGTTCGGCATGCGTCTCCTGTTCCCGCTGGTCATCGTGTGGATCACCGGAGGTCTCAACCCCGTCGAGGCGCTCGACCTGGCGATGAACCCGCCGCCCGAGGGGCAGACGCATTTCGCCGACGGTCAACCCAGCTACGAGACGATCCTCACCGAGGCCCACCCGCAGATCGCGGCGTTCGGCGGCATGTTCCTCCTGCTCCTGTTCCTCAACTTCGTGCTCACCGAGCGCCCGCAGACCTGGCTCACGTGGCTCGAGAAGCCGCTCGCCACGCTCGGCAAGCTCGACCAGCTCGCGGTCGTACTGGCCGCCCTCGCGCTGGTTCTCACCGCCGAGTTCCTGGCGCCGGACGAGAGCCGCGCGACCGTCCTGATCGCCGGGATCCTGGGCATGGTCACCTACATCACCGTCGACGGGCTCAGCTCGCTGTTCATGGCCGGGCCGGAATCTGACGGGCCGGAATCAGACGGGCCCGACTCACACAGGTCCGGATCGAACGGCTCCGGTCCGCACCCGGTCACCGTGGCCACCGGCAAGGCCGGGTTCTTCCTGTTCCTCTATCTCGAGCTCCTGGACGCGTCGTTCTCCTTCGACGGGGTGATCGGCGCCTTCGCCATCACCTCCGACCCGATCATCATCGCGTTGGGGCTCGGATTCATCGGCGCGATGTTCGTGCGGTCCATCACGATCTACCTTGTCCGCAAGGGCACGCTGGGGGAGTACCGCTACCTCGAACACGGTGCGCACTGGGCCATCGGCGCGCTGGCCGCAATCCTGTTGATCAGCATCGAGATCGAGATCAACGAGGTGATCACGGGGCTCGTCGGCGTGGCGTTCATCGGCGCGTCGCTCGCCAGCAGCATCCGCGCGAACCGGCGCGAAGCGCGTGCCGGGACCGGCGATCGACTGGCCGTCTGAGCTTCTCCCCGGCCGTCCTCGAACGTGCGGTGAACATCTGCGGGACCTTTGGAATCAGCATGGGCCGCCTGCTGTCTTCTGTCGGTCGACAGGTGTAGAAATGACGGCGTCGGTGACGTGTGTCACGCAGGAGCCGAAGCCGAGTGGCTCCGCGACACAGGTCCGGGTTTCAGGTCGAAAACGCAGATTCGGTGGTCTTCATGGACAGCAAACAGCAGCAGATGATCCAGTTCGAGACGGACTGGTACTCCCTGGGCGGGGGCTCCTCCCGGCAGATCGTCGAGGAATTCGGTCTCACCGATCGGGACTTCTTCTCCCAGGTCGACCGCCTCGTCGACACCGACCCGCCGTCGGGATTGACCGCTGCGGAGCTGCGCCGCATGCGCCAGGTCATCCGCCGTCGGCTGTGGATGGCCCGCTGATCCCAGCCCGCACGCGGCTCGGGGGATAATCGACGGGTGCCCTTCTCCGATGACGATCTCGAAGCGTTCTATCGCGATGTCGAGGCACGCACGGCGTTCCGCGAGCAACCTCGACGCCGGCGCCGCGCCGGCATCGACTATCCGGCCTGCCCGACGCCTGACAAACTGCCGTTCGCCTCACCGGCCGACGCTCGTGAGGGCATCGATCGACTCCGTCGCCACCTCGTTGGTACCGCCCCGGAGCTGCGCTACTACGAGTGCTCCTGTCGCGCTTGGCATATCACCAGCTCGGCGCAACTGATCCATCGACGGGTGCCGCCGGCGCCGGCTCGTCGTCGGAAGGGTAAGAAGAAGCGGTGACGATTCCGCCCGCCGGCCCGCACGCACTCGTCGACCTCGCGAGCGACGACCCGTCGACGACCGCCGAGACCTACCAGCGGTTGCTCGGACACGAGGTCGGTACGGGCGCCGACGGCCGGCGAGTGGTGAACCTCGGCAACGTCGCCCTCTCGATGCGGCTGTCGGCCGGCGAGCCCGACACCCACGACGTGTACTTCACGGTCGACGACATCACGGCGTCCCGGCGTCTACTCGGCCGGCGCGGGTATCCGCTCGCGGACACCGTCCTCGGAGCGCTGGGTGAGACCAGTCCGGTCGGGATCGCCGAACGACCCGAATCCGGGGCGGCCGTTGACGGCGATCTGACCGGCCTCGACCATCTGGTCTTCACCTGCGACAACCGCGATGTCGCCGTCGCGCTGTTCGCCGGCACCTTCGGCCTCGATTTCCGTCTCGACCAGCCGATCGGGCAGGACGCCCGTCAGCTGTTCTTCCGGCGCGACGACCTGATCGTCGAGGTCGTCGCCGCGCCCCGCCCGCCGGCCGACCCGGTGCCGTCGTCGCCGGTCTTGCTCTGGGGTGTGGCATGGCGGTCGACCGATGTGGACACGACCCACGCGCGTCTGACGGCCGACGGACTCGATCTCAGCGAGGTCCGCAGCGGACGCAAGAAGGGCACGCGGATCTTCACGGTTCGCCACCGCGAACTCGCCACGCGGACCGTGGTCATCGGCCCCGACGCCGGAGCCGACTCGCTTCAGTAGCCGAAATCCGACAAAAGGTGGGTTTTCGGGAACGCCTGCGCTAATCTGACTACGAATGTTGTCGAATTAGTAGTATCCGAGACCGATGTTGGGGGCACCATGACCGCGGTACACGAAGAACGGACAGCGTCCGAACCCGCAGCGAGTGACTTCGTGGCGGGCGAGCCGCTGCTCAACCACCGCGACGACGAGATCGAACTGATCCCGCCGGACTCGCTGACCGCCAAGCTCACCGGCATGTACACGTTCCTCCCGATCAACGGGGCGGCGTTCGTGATGCAGGTGATGCACCCCGTCATCGGCGATGTCGTCGACAAGTACTCGGTCTTCCGCACCGACCCCGTGGGACGTGCGATCCGCTCCGCCGACTCGGTGCTGCGCTGGACCTACGGCGGTCAGGAGGCTCTCGAGGAGGGCAAGCGTCTCCGCAAGCTGCACCAGCCGCTGCAGATGCGCAACTCCGAGGGCAAGCACATCAGTGCACTCAACCCGGAGGCGTACGCCTGGGTGATCGCCACCGCGCTGCCGACGATCGAGACCGCCGCGCCGCTGGTGCTGGGTCGGCACTTCACTCTCGAGGAGCGCAAAGAACTCCTGCGGGACAACCGCCGCATCGCCAAGATCGTCCAGGTACCGATGAAGAACTACCCCGAAACCCTCGAGGAGTTCGACGAGTACTTCGACGACTTCATCGAGAACAAGCTCGTCCGGCACCCGGTCGCGCTGGAACTGATCGGTCAGATGCGCGCCGCGCCGGTCGTCCCGAAGTCGGTGCCCAAGGCGTTGCGCCCCGCCGTGAAGAAGGCCGCTGCCACCGCGTCGGTGCCTTTCCAGAACTTCAACTACCTGACCACCGTCGGCGTCATGGATCCGCGCGTGCGGGAAATCCTGGGCCTGAGCTGGTCCGACGCCGAACAGCGTCACCTCGAGCGGATTCATCGCAATCTGCGATTCGCCTACCGCACCCTGCCGGAGCGGCTGACGTACTTCCCGCTGGCCTATCACGCCCGGCGTCATCACGACGCGATCCAGGCCATGAAGGTTCGCGAGAAGGCGAGCGCTGCCTACCAGTACCACCCCAAAGAGGGTGCGGCGCACCAGGGCTGAGCGCTCCCGGTCGGTCTGGTCACGTCGTCGGGGGCGTGACCAGACCGACGACATGGTCGGCGATCGCCAACGATGACGTGATGCCCGGCGACTCGATACCGAAGAGGTTGACCAGGCCCGCGATGCCGTGTGACCGCGGACCCTGGATCACGAAGTCGCCGGCACCGGCACCCGGCCCGGCGACCTTGGGCCGGATTCCGGCGTAGGCGGGCACCAGGGCGTTGGTCGGCAACTGCGGCCAGTACGTGCGGATGGCTCGTTCGAATGCGTCGGCGCGCGCCTCGTCGACGGCGTAGTCGAGTACCTCTCCGGCAATCGTCTCGTCGGGGGACGAGTTCAGCCATTCGACGTCGGGGCCGAATCGGGCCTCGCCGGCGAGATCCATCGTGAAGTGCACGCCCAATCCGCCGTCGGCGGGGATCGGGTAGACGAGGTGACGGAACGGCGCCCGGACGCCGGACAACCCGAAGTAATTCCCCTTGGCGAGGAAGCGCGGCGGGATCCGGCCGCCGAAGCCGGCCAGCGCCCGGGCCACCTCCCACGCGCCGATCCCGGCACAGTTGACGAGCGACCGGGCGGAGGCCGATTCGCCGTCCGATGTCTGCACGGTGACGCCGTGTGCGTTGATCTGTCCGCCGATCACTCTGCTGCGCAACGCGATCGCGCCACCGTGTGCCTCCAGGTCACGCACCAGTGCACGCACCACACCGTCGACGTCGACGATCCCGGTCGACGGTGAGAACAGTGCCGCGACGCCTTCGACTGCCGGTTCCCTGTCGCGCAGTTCGTCCACTCCGATCCGCCGGAGGTCGGAAACGCCGTTGGCCAGGCCGTGTCGGAGCAAGACGTCGAGGCGTTCGCTCTGAGTGCCGTCGGTGGCGACGATGAGTTTGCCCGGCTGCGCCCACGAGACGCCGTGCTCGTCGCAGAATCGGGTCAACTGCTCGCGACCGCGGACGCACAGTTCCGCCTTCAGGCTGCCCTCGGGGTAGTAGATGCCGGCGTGGATGACCTCCGAGCTCCGCGAGGTCGTCTGCGCGCCAACCGAATCGGTGGCCTCGAGGACGACGACGTCGCGTCCTCGCCGGGCGAATGCCCGCGCCACCGCCAGCCCGACGATGCCGCCGCCGATCACGAGGCAGTCGACCTCCACACGCTCCGTCGTCGCGTGCTCGGCCCGGTGGGTGCGCGTCACTGCTCGTACCTCCTCGTCGCTTGTCGTCGAGTTCCGTCGGCCACGGTATCCGGGCAAACCCGGCGGCGTGGGGCAGACTGGGGTGATGCGGTATTCGGAGGTTCTCGCGATCGTGCAGGCCGGTGGACGTGGTTCGCGGATGGAGGTGCTGACCGATCGGCGGGCGAAACCCGCGTTGCCGTTCGCGGGCAACTATCAGCTCATCGATTTTCCGCTCTCCAACCTGCACCACAGTCACATCGACGACGTGTGGTTGTGCGTGCAGTACGAGGCCGAGACCATCACCCAGATCGTGGCGGGTGGCCGTCCCTGGGATCTGGACCGTACGAGCGGCGGGTTGCGCGTGGTGATGCCGGAGCAGACCGACGCCCCGGAAACCGAAGACGGCTTCGCGACCGGCAACGCCGACCTGCTGTATCGCATCCGCGGCCGCATCGCCGCCCACGCACCGGCCGAGGTCATCGTCATGAGCGCCGACCACGTCTACGACTTCGACTTCCGCGACGCCATCGAGACCCATCGCCGCCATGGCGCCGAATGCACTGTTGTCACCACGACGTGTCCGCTGGACGAGGCCACCCAGCACGCCACCGTGAAGGCCCGTCGAGACGGGATAGTCCGCGAGTTCCGCTACAAACCCGAACGCGCCACCACGCGCACGATCGCCACCGAGATCTTCGTCTACGACCCGGCCGTGCTCATCGAGGGCCTCGAGTACCTGGAGAGCCGGACGACCGAGGGATCCCCGAAGGACGACACCGGCCTGGGGGACTTCGGCGAACACCTGGTGCCCTGGTTCGTCGACCGCGGCAAGACGGTCGCCCACGCGATGTCTGGCTATTGGATCGACGCCGGCCGTCCTGAGACCTACCTGCAGGCGCACCGCGACCTCATCGACGGGTCCCTCGACGTCTTCCGCGCCGACCGGCCGATCCTCACCAACCAGCCGCAGCGCCCGGCCGCGCGTATCGAGACCGGGGCGGTCGTCGAGGACAGTCTCGTCAGCAGCGGCGCCCACGTGCACGGAACGGTCCGACGCAGCGTTCTCGGACCGGGGGTGGTCGTCGAAAAAGGTGCGGTCGTGGCCGATTCGGTGATCTTCGGTGACGTTGTCATCGGCGCCGGCGCGTCGGTCGCATGGTCTGTCCTCGACGAACGGGTGCGCGTCGGCCCGAACGCGGTGATCGGCGGGCACCCGCGGACACGCCCGGTCCCGACCGAGAAGATCACGTTGGTCGGGATGGATACGCAGATCCTGCGCGGTGCCCGGGTGGCATTGGGAGACCGCGTCGAGCCGGGTCGCCGCATCCGGTGACCCGGGCCGACCTGTTCGCGACCGCGCGGCACTGGCGGGACCACGATCCGGACCCGTCGACCCGAGCCGTGCTGACCGATCTGATCGACGCGGCCGTGACCGGTGACGTCGCCGCCGCCGACGATCTCGCGGCCCTCTTCCACGGACCGCTGACCTTCGGCACCGCCGGCCTGCGCGGCGAGGTCGGTGCGGGCGAGTCGCGGATGAACGTCGCCGTGGTCACCCGCGCCACGGCCGGTGTCGCGCGGTATCTGCTCGACACGGTCGGTCCCGACGCGCGTGTCGTGGTCGGGTGCGACGCCCGGCACGGATCGGCCGAGTTCTTCGACGCGGCAACCGAAGTGCTTGCGGCGCAGGGGCTCACGGTGTTCGCGCTGCCACCCCGGTTGCCGACGCCGGTCACCGCTCATGCGACGCGTGCGCTCGTTTGCGACGCCGGGGTGATGATCACCGCCTCGCACAACCCACCGGCCGACAACGGTTACAAGGTGTATCTCGGCGGCCGTGCCACCGACGATGCGGGCAGGGGAGTGCAGATCATCTCGCCGGCCGACGCCGACATCGCGGCCCGGATCGCGCAGGCGCCGCCCGCCGACGAAGTGTCCCGCGACCCCGCGGCGGTCATCCACCTCGACGACGAGACCGTGCGGACCTATGTCGAGCGCACCGCGCGGCTTCGACCCGGCGGCGGCCCGTCGCCGGTGCGCGTCGTACTGACGCCGATGCACGGGGTCGGGGGTGCGGTCGCCCGAGACGTGTTGCGGGCTGCGGGAATCGGCGACGTCCACGTGGTGGCGGCGCAGTCCGCTCCCGATCCGGACTTCCCGACGGTGCCGTTCCCGAACCCGGAGGAGCCCGGTGCCCTCGACCTCGCGCTCGATCTCGCACGCGACGTCGACGCGGACGTCGTGATCGCCCTCGACCCCGATGCCGACCGCTGCTCAGTGGCGACGGTCGGTCCCGATGGGCAGTGGCGGCAGCTGACCGGCGACGAGATCGGCGCGCTGCTGGGGGAGCAGGCGGCACGGGATGCGACGCGCCCCGGCGACACCCTGGCGTGTTCGATCGTGTCGAGCCGGCTGCTCGGCCGGATCGCCGCGGACCACGGGCTGCGGTTCGCCGCGACGCTCACCGGCTTCAAGTGGATCGCCCGGACTTCCGGCCTGCGTTTCGGTTACGAGGAGGCGATCGGCTACTGCACCGACCCCGACACCGTCCGCGACAAGGACGGCATCGGTGCGATGATCCGGGTCATCTCCCTCGTCGAGGAACTCGGGAGGGATGGCCGCACGCTGACCGACGAACTCGACCGGCTCGCCCGTCGCCACGGCCTGCATGCCACCGCACCGTTGACGATCCGCGTCGAGGACACCGCGCTGATCGACGAGATGATGCAGCGCCTGCGTTCGTCACCGATCGAACGACTGGCCGGCTCGCCGGTGGTGGAGAACCTCGACCTCGCGCACGGATCCGCCGATCTCCCGCCGACCGACGGCGTCCTGGTGCGGACCGCCGCCGACGACCGCGTCGTCGTGCGTCCCTCCGGTACCGAGCCGAAACTCAAGTGCTATCTCGAAGTCGTCCTCGACTGCCCGGACGGCGCCGTACCGCGGGACGAGGCCGCACGCCGTCTCGACGCCCTCGGCGCGGACATCTCGGCGGTGCTCGAGGCCTGAGCGCACTACGATCAATCCGTGCCGCGAACCGACTCCGATCAGCGCCTGCGCGACCTGACCTTGCTGCGTCAGGTCCGCGACCGGATCGACCGCGAGTACGCGCAGCCGCTCGACGTCGAGGCGCTCGCGCGCGGGGTGAACATGTCGGCCGGTCACCTGAGCCGCAAGTTTCGCCAGACCTACGGCGAATCGCCCTACTCGTACTTGATGACTCGCCGCATCGAACGGGCGATGACGCTGCTGCGGCGCGGCGACCTGACCGTCACCGAGGTCTGCTTCGAGGTGGGCTGCTCGTCGTTGGGCACCTTCAGCACCCGGTTCACCGAACTCGTCGGGGTCCCGCCGACGGTCTATCGCGAACAGTCGGCCGACGCGACGGACGGGATACCGGCGTGCCTGGCGAAGAACATCACGAGACCGATCAGGAATCGAGAAGCACAGCGCGGGTGAGACTGCCAAGCCTGATCCCATGAACATCACGATCCAGTACACCTTCCTCCCACACACCGATGGCGACGCCGCCCTGGGCTTCTACCGCGACCTCCTCGGTTTCGAACTCCGCAAGGATGTCGGCTACGAGGGCATGCGGTGGCTGACGGTCGGCCCGCCCGGACAGCCGGGCACGTCGATCGTCCTGCATCCGCCGGCTGCCGATCCCGGTATCTCCGAGGAGGAACGCCAGACGATCCTCGAGTTGATCGCCAAGGGGAGTTACGGCGCGCTGACGCTGGCGACCGACGACCTCGACGGGTTGTTCGACAAGTTGCAGTCCAGCGGCGTCGACATCGTGCAGGAGCCGATGGATCAGCCGTACGGCGTTCGCGACGCCGCCGTTCGTGACCCGGCGGGCAACCTCATCCGTATCGACCAGGCCGGCTGAGTCATGTGCGGACCCGGTCGATACCCGCCCCCGGAAGCACTCGGCGCGGTCGTCGACCGACAACACCCCGCGCCCGCCGCCCTGGTTAGATCGACCGGGAGTCCGCGCACCGACCTCGCGGCAACGGACCTCCGGAATGATACGAGCACCCCGAACGCCGACGACCGCCCGCCCGCGGTCGCCACATTGATGGAGAGACGATGAGCCGAACCGCCACCCGTCCCGCACCGAAGGTCGACGCCGTGCGGGCCGACGGCATTCACCCCGCCGACACGCACGACATCATCCGCGTCCACGGCGCCCGGGAGAACAACCTCAAGGACGTCAGCGTCGATCTGCCGAAGCGTCGGCTGACGGTCTTCACCGGGGTGTCGGGTTCCGGGAAGAGTTCACTGGTCTTCAGCACCATCGCCGCGGAATCCCAGCGCCTCATCAACGAGACGTACAGCGCGTTCGTCCAGGGCTTCATGCCGTCGATGGCTCGTCCGGACGTCGACATCCTGGAGGGTCTGACGACGGCGATCATCGTCGACCAGGAGCGGATGGGTGCCAACGTCCGGTCGACCGTCGGCACAGCCACCGACGCGAACGCGATGCTGCGTATCCTGTTCAGTCGCTTGGGAACCCCGCACATCGGTTCCCCGCAGGCCTTCTCGTTCAACGTCGCCTCGATCAGCGGGGCGGGTGCGGTGACCATCGAGAAGGGCGGGCAGAAGGTCAAGGAGCGTCGGAGCTTCTCCATCACCGGCGGCATGTGCCCGCGATGCGAGGGACGTGGCGACGTCTCCGACTTCGACCTCACCGCACTCTACGACTCGTCAAAGTCGCTCAACGAGGGCGCGCTGACGATCCCCGGCTACTCGATGGACGGCTGGTACGGCCGGATCTACCGCGGCTGCGGCTTCTTCGACCCCGACAAGCCGATCGCGAAGTACACCAAGAAGCAGCTCAACGACCTGCTCTACAAAGAGCCCACCAAGATCAAGGTCGAGGGCATCAACATCACCTTCGAGGGTCTGATCCCGAAGATCCAGAAGTCGATGTTGAGCAAGGATCGTGAGGCGATGCAGCCGCACATCCGTGCCTTCGTCGACCGCGCCATCACCTTCGCGAAGTGCCCGGACTGTGAGGGCACCCGCCTCACCGCCGAGACCCGTTCGTCGAAGATCAAGGGCATCAGCATCGCTGACGCATGTGCGATGCAGATCAGCGATCTCGCCCAGTGGGTCGCCGAACTCGACGATCCGTCCGCGGCCCCGCTGATCGGCGCGCTGCGGGACCACCTCAACGCGTTCGTCGACATCGGACTCGGCTACCTGTCCCTGGAACGCCCGGCCGGCACCCTGTCCGGCGGAGAGGCGCAGCGCACCAAGCTGATCCGTCACCTCGGTTCGTCGCTGACCGACGTGACCTATGTGTTCGACGAGCCGTCGATCGGTCTGCACCCGCACGACATCACCCGGATGAACGATCTGCTGCGCGCATTGCGGGACAAGGGCAACACGGTGCTGGTGGTCGAGCACAAGCCGGAGGTGATCGCGATCGCCGACCGCGTCGTCGACATCGGCCCTGGAGCGGGCACCGACGGCGGCACGATCGTGTTCGAAGGCACCGTCGACGAACTGCGGGCCGCGGACACGCTCACCGGGCGCCATCTGGAGGACCGCGCCGCCGTGAAGGACGAGGTCCGCACGCCCAGTGGTCATCTCGAGGTCCGCGGGGCCGACGCCAACAATCTGCGCGATGTCGACGTCGACATCCCGCTCGGTGTGCTGGTCGTGCTCACCGGCGTCGCGGGCTCGGGCAAGAGTTCGTTGATCAACTCGACGGTCGCCAAGGAGGACGGGGTCGTCTCCATCGACCAGAGCGCCATCAAGGGGTCGCGGCGTTCCAATCCGGCGACCTATACCGGTCTGCTCGAGCCGATCCGCAAGGCGTTCGCCAAGGCCAACGGCGTGAAACCCGCCTTGTTCAGCGCGAACTCGGAGGGTGCCTGCCCCAACTGCAACGGTGCCGGTGTCGTCTACTCCGACATCGCGATGATGGCCGGCGTCGCCGCGCCCTGCGAGGTGTGCGAGGGCAAGCGATTCCAGGCCGAGGTGCTCGACTACACCTTCGGCGGCCGCAACATCAGCGAAGTACTCGAGATGTCGGTCGCCCAGGCGGAGACCTTCTTCGCCGACGGCGATGCCAAACTCCCGGCGGCGCACAAGATCCTGCACCGGATGGTCGACGTCGGGCTCGGTTACATCAAGGTCGGTCAGCCTCTGACCACCCTGTCCGGCGGCGAACGCCAGCGGTTGAAGTTGGCCGGTCACATGGGGGAGAAGGGCGACGTCTACATCCTCGACGAGCCCACCTCGGGCCTCCACCTCGCCGACGTGGAACAGCTCCTCGGGCTGCTCGACCGTCTCGTCGACTCCGGAAAGTCGGTGATCGTCATCGAGCACCATCAAGCCGTGATGGCCCATGCCGACTGGATCATCGACCTCGGCCCGGGCGCCGGCCACGACGGCGGCCGGATCGTCTTCGAGGGCACACCCGCCGACATCGTCGCCGACCGATCGACCCTCACCGGTGAGCACCTCGCCGAGTACGTCGGTGCCTAACCCGAGGGCGCGCAGCCGGGCGCGAGCGAGAGCTGCGCCACTGCTCCCTATCCGAAGGAGCGCCCCAACCGCTCCCTGAGCTGCGAGGAGCGATAGCGACGGCCTTTCAACCGCTCCCTGAGGTGCGAGGAGCGATAGCGACGGCCTCCCAACCGCTCCCTGAGGTGCGAGGAGCGATAGCGACGGCCTTTCAACCGCTCCCTGAGGTGCGAGGAGCGATAGCGATGGCCTCTAACCGCTCCCTGAGGTGCGAGGAGCGATAGCGACGGCCTTTCAACCGCTCCCTGAGGTGCGAGGAGCGATAGCGACGAGCCACGAAGGGTCCAGCGACCGAGGCTTCCAAACCCTAAGTGACGAGCCTTCTTCCGCTCCCTGAGGTGCGAGGAGCGATAGCGACGAGCCTCGAAGGGTCCAGCAACCAGGCCCCCCCAACCGACAGACTTCAACTCGACCTATGGACTTCGATCGAGGTCTACCGGTCGAGTTGAAGTCTGTCGGTCAACAAGGGAGTAGGTTCGCGCGAGGCAGCACAAACGACGCAGCGCAGCTGACCCTTTCACTACGGCACCCCTCGTGACACTTCTCCGCGCGAACCACGAACGTCCCCGACGGTGTCGGACGCCCGTGGCACCATGTCGGTTGATGAACGACGGGCAAGGTGAGAGTGGATCGTCGCGATCCGTCTCAGGGGTAACCCCTGGGTGCACTTCACAGCTGGTCCCTGCGTCCGACGCCGGCGCGCACGCTGCACGTGCCACACGGCGCCGCTGCACAGTTCTGGTCACCCCATCCGTCGTTCATCACCACGACAGCCCACGACGCGACACGGCGCCGTGACCGAACCGTTCCTGCAACCGCATGAGGCAGCGGAAGTCGCTGCGGCCTTCTCGCGCACGTATACCGCCTGGACGTGGCCGGAGATCCTGGCGGCAGTGAGAGCGGTCCTGCCCGCTGAGGTCACCTCCGAAGTCGCCGCCCGCATCATCGAACTCTCGCCTCACGAACCGCGACATCCCGCGACCGTGATGATCCAGGCCCTCGCGCCGTGGACCCACCCGGCACACGTCGCCGCTCAACCCGTCATCGTGCACGAACCACGTTCTGCGGGAACGGTGTCCGACGCTCTGCCCGATCTCTACGATGTCGAGCAGTTCGCGCACTGGCTCGACTTCACCGTGCCCGAGCTCGAATGGTTCGCCGACCGCGGCCAATGGCTACGAACGGCGCGCCCGCCGTTGCGTCACTACCGAATCTGGCGGCGTGAGAAGCGGGACGGTGCCCGGGTCATCGAAGCTCCGAAACCCCGTATGCGCGAGACGCAACGGCGCCTGCTGCGACGGTTGATTGAGCGTATTCCGGCCCATCCCGCGGCGCGCGGTTTCGTACCCGGGTCGTCACCGGCTGCTTTCGCGTGGCCGCACACGGACCGTCCCGTGGTGCTGCGCGTCGACCTCCGTCATTGCTTCGAGACGATCACCGTACCGCGCGTCCGAGCAGTGTTCCGGCAAGCCGGCTACCCGCCGCACATCGCCCGCCTGCTCGCCGAATTGTGTACCACGGCAACGCCTGTGGACGAACTCCGCGGTATCGATCACACGCACGCAGCCCTTCTCCGGGAACGGCATCTGCCGCAAGGTGCGCCGACCTCGCCGCATCTGGCGAACCTCGTGATGCGGCCGCTCGATCGGCGGCTCGACGGGTACGCCCGCCGTCACGGCCTCCGCTACACCCGTTACGGCGACGACCTCGCGATCTCGGGCGACGCGATGAACGCCGACCGCGCGCTGTGGACCGTGCTCCGCATCGTCGAAGACGAGCGGTTCACCGTCCACCCGGAGAAGGTCCGGATCATGCACAGCCATCAGCGCCAACACCTCGCCGGTCTCGTCGTCAACGACCGTCCGCAGGTCGCCAGATCCGACTACGACAATCTTCGGGCCCTGCTCCAGAATGCGAGCCGGCACGGGGCGTCGTCGCAGAATCACGACGAACACCCGGACTTCCGCGCACACGTCTACGGTCTCATCGCGTGGGTGGGTGCGACGGGGGAGACGCGTCGACGCCGGTTGCTGAACATGGCCCGCACGGTCGACTGGGACAGCTGAGAACCTCTGAAGACGGACCAAACGCCCGAACAATCCCGAACCTCACACCGGCTGCGGTTCGCTGTGAGACCACTGTTACCTCGGCCTTCCCCGCAGCGTGCCCAGTCGCAATGTCGGTGGACCAAGGTCCGTGCATGGACAAACAACTGCTCGAACGCAGCCTGGCACTCGTCGACCTTCCCGACTCGGGCCTCACCGTTCGCTTCTACGAGATCCTGTTCGACCGCTATCCGACCGTTCGCGCCATGTTCGGCCGCGACACCAGGGCCCAGGCCGAGATGTTGCGCAGCGCCGTCGCCTCGGTCGTGGAGCATCTCGACGACGCCGAGTGGCTGACGACGACTCTGCACGCGTTGGGGCGGCGACACGCCGGTCTCGGCGTCACCCGACCGATGTACACGGCGGTCGCGGAATGCATGATCGCCGCGATGAGTGAGATCGGCGGCGAGTCCTGGACCCCGGCCATGACGCTGGCCTGGGACCGCGCACTCGGCGCGGTCGCGACGATCATGCTCGACGGCTATCCGGACGACGGCGTGGTCGACATCATGCCGGCAGATCGACGCAAACCCGGAGCTGCCTGACCCGCCCTTCACCCGATCCCGGCGACGCCCGATCACTTCGACTCGCCACGGTCCCATCGACCGACCCCACCGGAGAATGCTCGACCACCCTTCGACTGTCGACAACCGACGAGTCCACGTGCGACCCGCACCGCCCGACTACACGGCCACGGCCCGGCCACCCTGAATCGCACGCCCTCCGCGATACGATCCCGCTCGGAAGTGAGGGCTCGTGACTGCTGCTGTAAACCCGCGACGTGCGCTGGATCGATACCTGGGATCAGCCTGGGCCCGGTGGGCGACACTCGCCGTCTTCCTCATCAGTTCGGCGGTCGCCATCGTCGTGCTGCCGAACCAACCGCCGGCCCCGTATCGCATCGATTTCGACGTCTACCGCATGGGCGGACAGGTCCTGCTCGACGGCGGCGACCTGTACGGCATCCTGCCCCGACTCGCGGAAGGCTCGTACCTCCCGTTCACGTATCCACCGCTTGCCGCAGCGCTGTTCTCGATCTTCACGGTCGTCCCACTCGGCCTCGGTCAGGCCCTGTTCACCGCGATCTCCATCGGCTGCCTGCTGGTGGTGTGCCGCATCGTCCTGTCCTGCCTCGTCGAGCGGCCTGCTCACCAGTTGTGGTGGCTCGCAACGGCCGCCGCGACGGTCGGCCTCTGGCTCGAACCCGTCCGCGACACCCTCAACTTCGGACAAATCAACATCGTGCTGATGACGCTCGTCGTCGTCGACGTACTGCTGGGCCGCGGCAAATGGTGGAACGGGCTGCTCGTCGGACTCGCCATCTCGATCAAGCTCACCCCCGCGGTCTTCCTGTTGTTCTTCCTCGTCCGCCGGGACTGGCGCGCACTCGGCGTGGCCGCGGCGTCGGCGGTCGCCTACGCCGGTCTCGGCCATCTCCTGACACCGAACGACTCGCGCACCTACTGGACATCGACCCTCTTCGACACCGACCGCATCGGGAGTCCGCACTTCGCGAACAACCAGTCGATCAAGGGTGAGCTCGGCAGGCTCGGCACCGAGACCGACGTCGCGTGGTTCCTCGTCTCGCTGATCGTCGGCCTGTTCATCGCCTGGGTCGCGTGGCGTCTGCTGTCGGTTGCACCGGCAGGTCCACAGCCGTCCGGGCCGCGCGACGTCGCGGCGCTAATCGCCGTCGCCTTCGCCGCGCTGTACTGCTCGCCGGTCGCGTGGGACCACAGCTGGGTCTGGGTGGTCCCGCTGCTGATCCTGTTGACCTTCCTCGCGACCAGGCCCGCGGCGTCGGCGATGTGGTGGTGGCTCGTCGGTTCCGGGCTCGTCATCTTCGCCGTCGCGCCGCATCAGCGAAACCCGCAGCGCTACGACGCCGAGTTGTCCTGGGTCTGGTGGCAGCATCTCGTCGGGTCGTCGTACCTGCTCTATGGTCTGGCGGTGCTGGTCGCGCTGGGGGTCTCGGGGCCGCGAGTGCTGACCTCCCGACGGTCGGCCGACACGCTCGCACAACCTGCGTGAACACCCCGTCTGCACACTCCCCTTGAAACAGACGCTAAAATCCGTTCCAATGGTGCATAGTGATGTAACGCACATCGGAACAACGGGGAGTGGCAGGTTCATGACGAGTCGGAAAAAGCAGATCCAGAGCGTGCTGGCGAAGGCGAGCAGCATGTACCCGAGCTCGGAACGCCCGCTGGCCGAGCCACCCGCCGGGTCGGACCTCAAGCCGGTGATGGGCGATCCGGGGATTCCGTACCTCGGCAACACTCTCGAAGCACTGGTCGACCCGCTGAAGACGGCGATGGAGCGCTTCGAGCGCTACGGCCAGGTCTCGTGGTCGGGCGCGCTGGGCATGAACATGGTCACGCTCGTCGGTCCGGATGCAATCGAAGCCGTCTGGATGAACCGAAAGAAGGCGTTCTCCAGCGAGCTCGGCTGGGAACCGATGATCGGCCCGTTCTTCCGCCGGGGCGTCATGCTGATGGATTTCGACGAGCACATGCAGCACCGCCGGATCATGCAGCAGGCGTTCAGCCGGCCGCGCCTGACCGGCTACCTCGACATCATGACCCCGCACATCGAGAAGACCCTCGCCAACTGGGAGGTCGGCAACGGCTTCAAGATGTACTCCCGCACCAAGGACCTCACGCTGTCGCTGGCGACCGAGGTGTTCATGGGTGCTCACGTCAGCGAGTCCGAGGCGCACCGCCTCGAGCACGCCTTCGAGGCAGCCGTGCGTGGCGGCCAGGCGATCGTGCGCAAGGACGTCGGCAACTGGACCTGGGCGCAGGGACTCCGCGGCCGCGAGGCGCTGCAGGAGTACTTCCGCTCCGAGATCCCGCTGCGTCGCGGCAACGACGCCGACGATCTCTTCAGCGTTCTCTGTAATGCCGAGAGCGACGAGGGTGAGACGTTCTCCGACGAGGACATCGTCAACCACATGATCTTCGTGATGATGGCTGCACACGACACCAGCACCATCGCGCTGTCGATGATGACCTACTTCCTCGGCAAGCACCCCGAGTGGCAGCAGCGTCTGCGCGAGGAGTCCCTGGCCCTCGACAAGCCGACGATCGACTACGACGACGTCGACAAGCTCCCCAGCATGGAGCTGGCCTTCAAGGAGACGCTGCGCCTCAACGCCCCGGTCGGGATGCTCTTCCGCATGGCGATCGAGGACACCGAGGTCTGTGGCCACTACATCCCGAAGGGCACGCTGCTCGCCATCCATCCGTGGGCGACGATGCTCCGCAAGGAATGGTGGCCCAACCCGACCCACTTCGATCCCGAGCGCTTCTCCGCCGAACGCCGCGGAGACAAGGTCCACCGCTTCGCGTGGGCACCCTTCGGCGGCGGCGCACACAAATGCATCGGCCTGTATTTCGGTGGTATGGAAGTGAAGTCGATCCTGCACCAGATGTTGCTGCGCTTCGAGTGGGACGTCCCGGCCGGCTACCGCCCGGAACTCACCTACGGCACCGGTCCGACCCCCGCCGACGGCCTCCCGATCAACCTGCGGCACCGCAAGATCTGACGGTTCCTCACACCCGAGGAGCGAGCCGCTCCACCGCTCCCCGGGGTGCGAGCAGCGCAAGTACCAGCCCACCGCTCACGGGGGTGCATGTAGCGCAAGTACTAGCCCACCCCTTCCCGAGGTGCGAGCAGCGCAAGCACCAGGCCACCGCTCCCCGGGGTGCGTGCAGCGCAAGCACCAACCCACCGCTCCCCGGGGTGCGAGTAGCGCAAGTACCAGCCCACCGCTCCCTGAGGTGCGAGGAGCGATAGCCGCCGGGCCGAGCAAGCGACGAAGGAGCGCGTCGAGGTCGACGAGCCACGAAGGGCCCCAGTCGATCTCACGACTGGGGCCTTCGTGGTTCGCGGCTCTTGCAACTCAAGGTCAGGAGTAGACAGGCGCAAGAAAATTCTCGTCCCCTTGAGCACGATCGAAGGGAATTATGCCCTTTGATCACGCTGAGAGGGACGGGTTTTGGCACGCCAGTGGTCCAACTGTGCGCAACCTCAGACCCCAACGGGTGAAGAGCGACGGCGACGACCTCAGCAGAGCCCCTCCCCGCTGATTGAGCCGGCACCGAGCGAAGCCGCCGGGCCGAGCAAGCGACGAAGGAGCGCGTCGAGGTCGAGGAGCCTCCGCCCCCGCTGATTGAGCCGGCACCGAGCGGAGCGAGAAGTCCACCCCCGCTGATTGAGCCGGCACCGAGCGGAGCGAGGAGCCGTGTCGAAATCACCTGGTGACCCGATGTCACCAAGTGATTCCGCACCACAACCCCCTACGACGCCCCGAGAATGCTGATCTCGAAGACGAGGGTGTCGCCGACCTCGATGTTCGCCTGCGGATTACCCTGCGCGTAACCGTCGGCCGACGTCATGGCGACGCCCACCTTCGACCCGACCTTCTGTCCCGCGATGGCCTTGCTGAACCCGGAGATCACGCCGTCGAGCGGGAACGTCACGGGGGAGCCGTTGGCGTAGGCGCTGTCGAAGGTCTCGCCGGTGCGGCCGTTCACGCCGACGTAGCAGACCGACACCGACGCGGTGTCCGGCACGACGGCGCCGTCCCCCTCGACGAGGACCTTGACCTGGGTCTCATCGACGCTGAACGGGTTCTCGACGGTGATGTCCGGGGCCTCGGTCGCGGTGGACGCGACCATCTGCAATCCACCGGTGGTGCCCTTCTCGGTCCACTGCGGTGTGGCGTCGGCGTTCGCCGGTGCGGTCGGGCAGCTCTCCGCTCCCGCTGCCGGGGTCTCGGATGCGCCGGTCGCTGCAGTCGCCATGGGTTCGGTTGTGCCCGAACCGGAATCGGAGTCGGAGCTGCAACCGGCGACAGCCAGGACGAGAGCGGTGCCGAGGGCGAGGGTCACGTTCTTGATGTTCACCCTCGGAACGCTACCCGAGGCGCGGCCCCTCACCGAGAGCCTCGACCGGCCAACAGTCGAGCAGCGCGCTCGAGATCGGCCCGCACGGCTTGCGCGGCCGGCCACCGCGTCGCGGTCAGCAACAGCCGGCCGATCGCGGGCACCGTGAGCACCGCCTCGGCATGCACGTCGGTGCCCCCATCCCGGCCGCCCCCGTCGCGTTCAGCGAACGTCAACGTGAGGACCGCGTCAATGGACCGCCACCACCCGATCTCCTGCCACCGTCGACGAGACTCGCAGGCGGTCACCTCCATCCGCGGTGATACCCCGGGTACGACGGTGACGTCGGTCCAGCTGGTGCCGACGTCACCCGCCCGGTCACCGATCGGCCGCAGGTCGTCGATGCGGCGCAGACTCGACTGCCATTCCGGTCGGTTCGTCGGGTCAGCGAGGTAGTCGAAGGTGACGTCGATCGGGGCGTCGAACGAGACCACCGTGTCGATGACGGTGACGCGGGCCGGGGAGAGCATCAGCGGATGAGCTCCGCGAGCTGCTCGACCTCGGCGACGCTGCCCGGCGACACGAGCATCATCGTCACCCCGCACGACTCCCAGACCTTGATCTGTTCACGCACGTGGTCCAGATCGCCGACGATCGCCGAGTCGTCCACAACGGCGTCGGGGATGATCTGCGCCGCTTCGTCTTTGCGGTTGCTGCGGAAGAGTGCGGTCACCTCGTCGACGACGTCGGAGTACCCCATCCGGCGGTACACCTCGGCATGGAAGTTGGTGTCCTCGCTGCCCATCCCGCCCATGTACAGCGCCAGGAACGGTTTGATCGCGGCGTAGGTACCTTCGCGGTCATCGGTGACGACGATCTGGGCGGTCGCGCACACCTCGAAGTCCTCACGACTGCGTCGTGCACCCGGGCGGGCGAATCCCCCGTCGAGCCACTCGTTGTACGTGTCGGCCATGCGCGGCGTGTAGAACAGCGGCAACCACCCGTCGGCGATCTCCGCGGCGAGCGCGACGTTCTTCGGCCCCTCGGCACCGAGCATCACGGGGATGTCGCTGCGCAGCGGGTGTGTGATCGGCTTGAGCGTCTTGCCCAGCCCCGATGCGCCCTCCCCGTTGAACGGCAGGGGATAGTGCGGTCCGGCGCTGCTGACCGGGGCCTCGCGGGCCCACACCTGGCGCATGATGTCGATGTATTCGCGGGTTCGGGCGAGGGGTTTCGCGAACTTCTGTCCGTACCAGCCCTCGACGACCTGCGGACCCGACACCCCGAGGCCGACGATGTGTCGCCCACCGGACAGGTGGTCCAGGGTCAGCGCGGCCATCGCGCAGGCGGTCGGGGTGCGAGCGGAGAGTTGCAGCACCGACGTCCCGAGCCGGACACGTTCGGTCGACGACCCGAGCCAGGCCAGCGGGGTGTAGGCGTCGGAGCCCCAGGCCTCGGCGGTGAAGATGCTGTCGAAGCCGGAGGCCTCGGCCGCGGCGACGATCTCGGCGTGGTGGGTCGGCGGTTGCGCGCCCCAGTAGCCCAGTTGCAGACCGAGTTTCACTGGCTGACCCCCTCGGACTCCGCTGTGTTCTCTGACTCCGCGGCGGCCTCGGCGGCGATCTGGTCGAACTGCGCGCCCATCGCCGCGGCCACGGCCTGCGCTCCCGACAGCGGGCGCACCATGACCATCAGGTCGTCGATCTTCCCGTCGTCGTCGACGTGGATGAAGTCGCAGCCAGTGATCTTCTTGCCGCCGACCACGGCCTCGAAGACGAGCGCCGAGTCGTGTCCGCCGGCGTCGTTGATCTCTCGGATGTAGCGGAAGTCCTCGAAGACCCGCAGCACGCCCCGCAGGATGGCCGACGTGATGGCCTTGCCCGGATACGGCTTGAATGCGACCGGACTGGTGAAGACCACATCGTCGGCGAGCAGTGCCCTCATCGCCTGCTCGTCACGCGCCTCGACGGCCTCTCGGAACTGCTTCATGCGTCGACCTCCCTGTCGATGATCCTGCGTCGACGCTAGTGGATGCCGGGCCGGTTGCGGACGGAAGGCGAGGAGCCAGCAGGACGACCAGCGCCGCCGCCAGCATCGCGATACCCACCCACCCGATCGCGGTGATGGATTCGGAGAGCACTCCGACGGCCAGTGCGGTCGCGACAGCAGGCTCGATCAGGGTGATGGTGGTGGCGGTCGAACTGTCGATCCGACCGAGTCCACGACTGAACAGCACGTACCCGAGGAACTGCGGAACAAGGACGAGGTAGGCGAGAACACCGAGGGTCTCGGGGTGCGCGACCACCGCCGGTACCCCGACCGCGACGACCGGCAACAGAAACAATCCGCCCAGTCCCATCACCGTCCCGGCCGCAGCGCCGCGCGGCACCGACCTGTTCATGAGCCGACGCATCGCCCACGACAACCCGGCGTAGGTGATACCCGCGAGCAGGCCGAGGCCGACACCGAGCGCCGACGACGAGCTCCCGCCGAGTGCGTCCGCGTGCGACGACTCGCTGCGCGACAGGGCCAACGCCGCACTGCCGACGATGCCGAGCGCGCACGCGATGGTCCACCGCAGGGTCAGCCTCCGCCCGTCGGCCACGCGCTCGATGACCGCCGACACCAGCGGAGCCGACGCCAACGACACGACGGTTCCGAGCGCGACGCCGCCGACCCGCATGGACCCGAAGAAGCAGAGGGGGTAGATCAGCACGCAGATCCCACCGAGAAGAGCGACCCGCCACTGTGCCGTCACCGACGACCACTCGGCCTGAATCCCGCGGGCGTTGACCGCCGCCTGCAACAAGCCGCCGCCACACATGGCCACGGCGCCGACAGTCACGGCACTGAGTTCGGGCGCCATCGCGGCGGCGGTACCCGACGTGCCCCACAGGATGGCGGTCAGGGCGACCGCCAGCATCCCGATGCGTTCGGTCCGACGGGCCTGGCTCATCCGTGGGTGCCGACCGGCGACGCCGGATGGGGGTGCCGCGCATAGAACTCGAGGTGCCGACGTGCCGCGTCGTCCCACGTGAGAGATGCGGCCAGGCCACGGCCCGACACGATGCGGTCGGGGTCGGGCACGAGAGAGGCGTCGAGGGCGTCGGCCAGTTCGGCGACGGTCGAGGCGTAGGAGACGGTCGTACCGAAGACCTCGCGCAGGATGGGGAGGTCGCGCGCGACGACGGGACGCCCCGCGGCGAGGGCTTCCATCGCGGCCAGGCCGAAGCCCTCCTTCACCGATGGGAACGCGAACACCCGGCAGGCGGCGACCAGTGCCGGCAGGTCGTCGTCGGGCACATTCCCGAGCACGATCGGTTCGACGTCGAGTTCAGCTCGCCGACGGTCGAAGTCGGCACGGTAGTCGCGGTAGTCGAACAGGGTCTCGCCGCCCGCGAAGACGAGCTTCAGGCCCGGGTGACGTTCGCGCAGTACGGCATACGCCTCCAGAAGGTCGATGCTGCCCTTGCGCGGTTCGATCCCCCCGACGGCGAGCACGTAGTCGCCCAGCTGATCCGACCAGTGTCGTCGTGCCTCGAGAGACTCCGGGGAGTCCGACGCCGCGCTCGCGAAGCGTTCGTAGGCAACGCCATTCGGGATCACCGTCGGATGCAAGTCCCAGCCCTGTTCGACTTCGTCGGCCACCGCACGCGACACACAGATGCGGGCGTAGGGGTTGACGACGGCCTTCTCGTGGCAGTCGACGAGGATCGGTGTCGTGAACTGGTCGAGATGGTGGATCGTGCGGATGCACGTCCCGACGGCGTTGGCGCTGATGCAGTCCTGGGCGTGCACGATGTCGAAGTCGGCCGGCTCGAAGGCGGCCCGCAGGGTGTCGATGGACCGCACGATGCGTTCGGTGATCGTCTCGTTCTCCCGGTCGGGGAACGGGACGAGCCGCACCCGCACAGCCGGATCCACCGCGCGGAAGAAGCCCTCGTCGCCACCGCGGGCGAGCGACCACACCGTCACCTCGGCGCCGAGACGAGCCATCGCCTCGGCCAGGTTCAACGTATGGACGACGCCGCCACGGGGTTTCGTCGAATAGGTCAGGAGAGCGATGCGTAGACTCGGCGTGCCGCTCATCGCTGGTCCGCCGACATCGTCGACCGGTAGGTGTCCGGCCGGAGTTCGGCGAGATGACTCAGGACGCGACGGGCCCGGTCGACCTCGGCGTCGACATCGACTGTCACCGTGGCCATTCCGCCTTTCGATCGAGTGGTCGCCAGAATGTCACCGCCGGGTCCGACGACCTTGGCCTGACCGAGGAAACGCAGCGATCCCATGACCCCGGTCTGGTTCGACGACACGACGAACACCTGGTTCTCCGCGGCGCGGGCGCAGTCGTAGAGGTCGAACAGGCGGGACTGGCGGTCGGCGGGCAGGCGAGCGGCGCGGTCGGTGACGCTGGCGGGCCACGCGGACAGTGCCGCGATGATTCGCGCGCCGTCGAGGGCGAGCGTGCGCGCCGACTCCGGGAACGTCTTGTCGTAGTCGATCAGCATGCCCAGACGGCCGACCGGGGTGTCGAACGAGCCGAACTGATCGCCCGCCGCGTAGGCGAGGGCCTCGCCGGCGGGTTGATGGACCTTGCGGTGTGTGCCCAGGACACCGTCTCCGGTAACACAGACGGCGGTGTTGAACCGCTGATCATCGACCGCTTCGGTGTACCCGATACACACGGTCATGTCACCGGCGGCGGCCGCGATCGCCGCGAGTTCCGGACCGTCCGGGTACAGCGCCGGGGGCAGTTCGGCCGGGTCGGGTCGTCGAAGATCGCCGAGGTATCCGCCCAGTGAGGCGTCGGGGAAGACGAGAAGGTCGACGCCGTCGCGCGCCGCGGATTCGACGATGCCGACCGCTTTGGCGACACCGCGTTCCACGTCGCGTCCGAAGTGCGCGGCGAGGGCGCCGAGGGTGACCGTCCTCATGGGCGAAGGGTACCGGTCGGATCCGTCGGCCGGCCGGGTCGCTGGGGAATCATGCGACGCCTAGTCCGGTGACCGTCGACGCGACGGCGACAGTCGTCTCGCCGTCGGGCCACCGCAGCCGCACGCCCGGTGAGGCGGTCAGCCGGCCGCAATCGGCGGTCGTCACCGGAGCGGGAGTGGGCACAGTGCGTCGGGTGCCGGCGCGGTCGGTGCTCAGCATCGCGTAGCCCGGGAAGCAGGTGAGCCACGCACCCATCGACGCGTCGCCGGGTCGCGGCACTGCCGTCACGTCCACCTCTGCACCGGTTCCCGACGCTTCGGCGAGCATGCCGAGCGTGCCGGCGATCCCGGCCATGCTGACGTCCTTGGCCGACGCGGGACGCACCGTTGCGAGATGGGATGTCATGGCGCACAGTTCGTCGCTGCTGCGCGAACTCGTCGAGTCCCACTGCCGGTCGTGATATCCGGGTCGCCAGGAGCCGCCGAGATCCGCGTGCAGGGTGACGGTGTCGCCGACCCGGCCACCGCCCGCGGGCAGGGGACTGGGCGTCGTGCCCAGCGCGGTCACCGACAGCGCAGACGGGACCCCGACCTGCGTGTGACCGCCGAGCACGGGTGTGCGCCATGCCTCCGCGGCCGAGCTTATCCCGCGGATGATGCGGGTCAGATGCGATGTCGTGGGCGCGCCGACGGCGTCGAGGAGACCGAGCGGCCGAGCCCCCATCGCGCTGAGGTCGTTGAGGTTGACGAGCACCGAACACCAACCGGCCCACTCCGGATCGCGTTCGATCATCGACGGGACGATGGCGTCGCAGGCGGCGATGACGTCGGTGCCCGGCAGCGGAACGCCGTCGTCGCCACGGAATCCAGCAGCTCCGAGACCGCCCGGTTGGTCTGCGAACGGCGCGAGTGCCTCGGCGAGAACCGCTTTCGTCCCGTCGACTGTGCGCTGAATTCGGTTGAGTGGGTAGCCCATCTCCCGATGCGGCCGCTCATTGATCACCGGGCCTGGCCCGCGGTCCTGCCAGCCGAGCCTCGAGAACATCGGTACGTACCGATCCTGGACGGTCGCGTCGAACCGCAGAGCACCCAGTTGTTCGACGTGCGCGCACGCCGCCCGCACGAGCGCCGGCCCGATCCCGGCTGCGTTGCCCGGATCGCCGACGACGAGCCGCGACCCGAACCACCATCCGATGTCGGTATGCGCGGACCCCGCCCACGGCGTGGGGGCGATTCGCACCCCACCCGCGATCGTCCCGTCGGGCAGTGTCGCGACTAGGACGGTGGTGCGCGGGTCGTCGTCGATGTCATCGACGTCGGTGCGGTCGAAAAGCGCCTGCCGATCGACGAATTCGCGGTGCCGCAGCACGCGATACGCCGCATGTTCCCGCGGGCTGTCCGCGACGGTGATCAGGAACTCCGACCGCGGCGTCGTGCGCGGCAGCCCCGACAGGATCGACAGCTCGCCCCGTGACAGCACGTCAGCCTCCGACCGTCGGCAGGACGCTACAGGCACCGCAAGCCGCGCAACCCGCACGTTGCTCCGACCCGGACATCCCGATGAAGCTCAGATGACCGGCCACCTCGCGGGTGATCTTCTCGACGATCGTGGGGTCGGGCGCCGGAGCGTTGTCGACGTCGACCGCGAGAGTCCCCGCGTGACGCCGGAACGGCACGATGAAGGGGTACACGCCCATGTCGGCGAGTTCTTTGGCGCCGGCGATCATCTCATCGGTGTCCTCGCCGAGGCCGACCAGCAGGTAGGTCGACACCTGGTTACGCCCGAACACCCGGACCGCCTCGGCCCACGCCGCCCGGTACTCCGACATCGGTACCGTCGATTTGCCCGGCATCCAGTGACGCCGCACGTCGCCGTCGAGGGACTCGACGTGGATGCCGATGGCGTCCGCACCGGCGTCGCGGAGTTCGGTCAGCACGGCGAGATCGGCGGGCGGTTCGCACTGGACCTGGATCGGCAGTTCGGGCACCGCCGCTTTGACCGCCCGGACGCACCGGGCGAGATGACGGGCCCCGCGGTCGCGTCCACCACTGGTGCCGGTGGTCATGACAATGTTGGTGACGCCGTCGAGATCGACAGCCGCACGGGCGACTTCGGCGAGTTGCTCGGGCTTCTTCACCGCGATCGTCGAGCCGGACTTCAGTGACTCCTCGATCGAACAGAACCGGCACCGCTGGTCCTCGGCGTAGCGGATACAGGTCTGCA
Source organism: Gordonia sp. NPDC057258 (assembly GCF_042668985.1). Taxonomy (NCBI): domain Bacteria; kingdom Bacillati; phylum Actinomycetota; class Actinomycetes; order Mycobacteriales; family Gordoniaceae; genus Gordonia; species Gordonia sp. NPDC057258. The sequence continues at coordinate 27,746 of NZ_JBHUXZ010000032.1, read as the reverse complement.
GGACAGTTGTCGCCAGCACGTTGCGTCCGTGCAGGCGGGCGATCTTCTCGTAGCTCACCCCGTCCGCGGTCTGCAGGTCGTAGAACCGGGGGCGCCCGATCGCGCTGACCTCGACACCGATGTCGACGCCGTCGTACAGCACGCGATCACCGTCGAAGACGAACGGGCTCTGCGGGTTCCGCGGGATCGCGGCATGCAACCCGTCGACCATCAGGTGACCGTCGTCGCTGGGTCCCGCACCGCCGGTGCGCTGCACCGGAGGCTCCCCGCGAATACCGAGCAACGCCAGGTCAACTCGTGTGGATACCGTCATGGGTACTCCTTATCCTTTGCTCCCTGAGGTGCGAGGAGCGATAGCGACGAGCCTCGAAGGGCTCGGATGTTCCACTGCTGGTTGAGCCGACCCCGAGCGAAGCGAGGCGTCGTGTCGAAGCCACCAGGTGCCCCGCCCCGCCGGTTGACCGACGCCCGCCCTTCCGCTGGTTGAGCCGACCCCGCCCCCCGCTGGTTGAGCCGACCCCGAGCGAAGCGAGGCGTCGAGTCGAAGCCACCAGGTGACCCGCCCCGCCGGTTGACCGACGCCCGCCCTTCCGCTGGTTGAGCCGACCCCACCCCCCGCTGGTTGAGCCGACCCCGAGCGAAGCGAGGCGTCGAGTCGAAGCCACCAGGTGACCCGACCTCGGCAACCCAACCCTCGAAACCCACAGAACCCCAAACCTACTGCGCAACAACCAATTGCGCGCGTCCACCACGAACCGATCCAACAACATGCTCAGCCACATACCTCGCATCGCGATCGATACCAAGGAACCGCCCCGACCCCCAGGTGTGCATCCACGGCAACCCGACGAAGCTGAGCCCGGGGACTTCGGTGATCCCGCGGGTCTGCATCGGCCGGCCACCGCCGTCGAAGGCGCTGGCCTCGATCCACCGGTAGTCGGGTCGGTAGCCGATGGCCCAGATGATCGAGGTGACGCCTTCGGCCGCGAGATCGAGTTCGGTCGGATCGACCTCGGGCGCCCACACCGGTTCGTACCGCGATGCCTCCGGCGCCTCGATACCCAGTTTCTCGATGTGTCGGTCGATGTCACCGCAGATCGAGTTGTACACGGCGTCGGCCCGGTCGAGGGCGGCCGTCAGCGTTGGCGCGAACCGCAGCGTCGAGTCCTTACCGTCGCTGAGCACGCCGTACAGCTTCATCCCCTCGACGGCAAAGCGCCGGAGGTCGATGTCGCGGCCGCCGTCGCGGCCGGTGACGTAGTGATTCGTCTTCTCCTGCGCGGCACGGCCACCGGGGTACTCCTGGGTCGGTGTGTCGTAGAGACCCATGTCCGACAGCCACGTCATGCAGTCGCGGCCGCGATAGAACCGGGCGACCCGCGGTGCGTTACCGATCGCGAGATGCACCTGCCGACCGGCGAGGTGCAAATCCTCGGCGATCTGCGTGCCCGACTGCCCGGACCCGACGACCAGCACAGCGCCGTCGGGAAGTTGTTCCGGGTTGAAGTACTCCTCGGAGTGCACCTGGTGCACGGCCGGATCCAACGACGATGCGAACGGTGGCACCACCGGCAGGGGATATCCGCCGGTCGCGATGACGGCCTGGTCGCAGGTGAGCGACCGCATACCGTCGGGGCCGTCGAGGGTCAGCTCGAACCGATCACCGGACAGTCGTTGCAGACGAGTGACTTTCGTGTGTTCGACGAGGGGTGGTTCGAAGGTTCGGAGCCAACCGTGCAACCACTCCACGACCTCGTCACGGGTCATGAACCCGTCCGGATCCGGGCCGTCGTAAGAGTATCCAGGGAGCTTGCAATGCCAATTCGGTGTCACCAGCGTGAAGTTGTCCCACCGCTTGTCGGCCCACGCATGAACCGCGGTGTCGGCTTCGACGACGAGGTGTTCAACGCCCGCCTGCCCGAGGTACCAGCTGACCGAGAGGCCGGCCTGTCCGCCGCCGATGACGACGACCGGCACGTGTGCGTTCATGACAGCTCCTCATTGCTGGTTCCACTGCTGGTTGAGCCGGCGCCCCGACCGCTGGTTGAGCCGGGCCGGAGCGAAGCGACGCCGCGAGTCGAAGCCACTTCCGCACCCCCTCCGCTGGTTGAGCCGGGCCGGAGCGAAGCGACGCCCCGAGTCGAAGCCACCTCCGCACCCGGCAACGGCGGGTACATCGACACCACCTCGACCTCAGCGGCATCAGCATGCCGAGAGGCGTCGATAACGATCTCCTCCGCCGACGCCGCTGCCGAGGTACAGGCGAACCCGTACTTGGCACGGACACGCGCACTGGCCTCGTCGAGCGCGGTGGTGGCCCGCGACCGGAAGTCGTCGACGCGGTATGTACCCGGCGCGAGGTGGTCGTGCAGTACGAGGCTGGGGGAGTAGTACTGGCGCAACAGGCCGTCGGGCCAGCGCACCTGAACGGTCATCTCAGGCATGGGCGAGGTCCCGCCATGCGAAGGCCGTCGCGGCATCGGGGTCGGTGTCGGCCTCGACGAGCATCCCGTACACCTCAGGTCGACGGTCCCTCAGATGGAACATCCCGGCCCGCATGGCGGTGAAGCTCTCCGCGATGTCCACCTCGGCGACGGCCAGGCCGCTCCCGAGAAGTGTTGTGTCGAGGATGTTCCCACCGGGGTCGACGATCTTGGCATTGCCGACGTAGCGCAGCGACCCGAAGGTACCGCTCTGATTGGCCGCGACCCAGAACACCTGATTCTCCAGCGCGCGAGCGGTGTCGAAGAGATTGAACCGGTAGGTCCAGCGGTCTTCTTGCAGGTTCTCCGCGGTCGCGGTGCGGGCCGCCGGCCAGGCGGAGAGGCTGGCGATGATCTCGGCGCCCTTGAGCGCCATGATCCGGGCGGCCTCGGGAAACGCCTTGTCGTAACAGATCTGGAGGCCGATCCGGCCGACGGGCGTGTCGAACACGTCGTACCCGGTGCCCGACGAGTACGACATGTTCTCGCCGAGCGGTTGATGGACCTTGCGGTAGCTGCCGTAGATGGTGTTGCCGTCGAGGACGGCGGCCGCGTTGTAGCGGGTCTCACCGTCCTCGCCGAGTTCGCAGAACCCGATCGCCACCACGAGATCTCCCACGATGGACTGGACCCGGGCGATCTCGGGCCCGTCGAGGGAGATCGCCGGCGGTAGCGACCGGGCGCTGTTCTTCTGGGTGTCACCGTGGTTGCCCAGGGACGACAGGTATCCGCCGATCGCCGCCTCCGGGAACACCAGAAAGTCGACGCCCCGCGTCCGTGCTTCGGCGACGTACTGTTCGATCGTCGCGTAGTTCTGCTCGAGATCGCGGGTGAAGTTCGCCGCGACGGTTCCGATGGTGGTCATGTGATTCCCAAGGTCGGTGATGGTTCTGCGGGTGAGTGGTCTCTGCAGGATGAGCAGGCTAGGCGCATGAGCGGCGCCTGGCCCCTCCGCTGGTTGAGCAGGCGAGGAGCGAAGCGACGAGCCGTGTCGAAACCACTCCCGCCCAACATTTCTGGACCGAACTCAGACCATGTAGGTCGAGTTGATGATCGCGCCCTTGCGTGCGTAGTGGATGAGTGCGTCCTGGACGTCGAGCGGGTGTGCCGGGATGACGCCTTCGATCAGGTCCTCTTCACGTCCGCCGTGCAGCGCGAGGCCGAAGCGGCAGCAGAACACGGTGCCGCCTTCAGAGATGAAGGTCTCGAGCGAGTTGTTGATGTTCTGCTCGCCTGGGAATCCGGAGTCGCCGGTCGTAGGGAATCCCCGTGTGGCAAGGCAATTGATGGCACCGGGTCCGTAAAAGTACATGGCCGATTCGAAGCCCTTGCGGAGCGCGCGAGTGGCCTGCAGAACGGCGACGAACGACACCGACGACTCGTGGGCGATACCGTGCACGAGCGTGAAGTACGACTCACCGTCCTCCGCCTGGTAGTCCGGGAAGATCTTGGTACCGCCATAGATGTTGGAGCCCTTGGGAAGTGACGGGTGGGGGATCTCCGCCAGCGACGCGGCGATGTTCTCGGTGATGGTTTCGTCGAAAGAAGGCACAAGAACTCCTGGGATGGCGAGACGAGACGATGTCTGTGAGTGATCGGCCGCATGGCGGCTCGACGTGCGAGGGTGGATCGGGCATCATTGCCCTGAGTGGTTCGACCGGAGATCCGGTCTCATCGAGTAGCTATTGCTTGCTACGACACACAGTTCACTCGCCATCGATTACCGAATGGTTTCCGGCGGAATAAAGAAGACCCGGATTTGCGTAACACGACCCTAGTCGGTCGACCGACTCGACCAGACTTGCCCGACACATGAAAAATCCGACGAACCGGTCGGGTCGGGGGTCTGACCGGTTCGTCGGACGAGACCCAGTGTATCCCTCCTGCCGAAACCGGGTCCATCGAGGTATCCGCAATTCTGTGACCGGTTGGATTGCAGATCCTTCATCGCCGCTTGCTCCCCGAGGCGCGATGAACCACCAACTGCTCCCTGGGCCCCGTAGCGTGCGGAGGGCCGTCACGAAGGGCCCGGAACCAGCCACCACACACCCCCGCGCGCCGCCCTCGCCATCGCCGGCGACTCGTAGCAACCTTGTCTTCATGCTGACTGCGGTTCTGTACGGCCTCGCGACCGCCATCCCGATCGCGGTCGGTGCGGCGATCGGTCTGCGCTGGAACCTGCCGAATCCGATCCTGGCGACGCTCATGGCCTTCGGCGCGGGCACGATGATTGCGGCCGTCACGAACGAACTCTTCGAACCCGCCTTCACGCAGGCCGGCACCGGCGTCGCTGCCCTCGCGCTGTTCTCCGGGACCGCGGTCTACGTCGTGGCCGACCGGCTCGTCGAGACCAAGCTCGGATCCACTGCGATCGGTCCCGCACTGATGATCGGCGTCTTCCTCGACGGCGTGCCGGAGAACACCGCGCTCGGCGTCTCACTGACCGCGGGTGGTTCGCTCGTGCTGGTGGTGGCCATTGCCGTCGGCAACGTCCCGGAAGCGGTGAGCGGCGCGTCGTTGATGCGCCGCGAGCACGACGCTTCGGGCCGCTCGGCGCTCGCGATGTGGACGTTCACCGCCGTCGTCCTGGTTGCGGTCACGGTGGGCGGTTACGCGATGGCCGACAACATCTCACCGACCGCGATCAGCGTCGTCCAGGCGTTCGCCGGCGGAGCGACGCTCGGCGTCCTCGCGAACTCACTGATGCCGGAGGCCTACCGCGAGGGCGGCTGGTGGGTCGGCCTGGCGACCGCGGCGGGTTTCCTGCTCGCGTTCGTCCTTGGGTGAGTGAGCGTCACCAACTAACTGAGCGACGCTCTTCTCCCTGATCCGAAAGTCCGCAAACCGCTGCGCCCTAGTTCGAAAGAACGGCGAGATCGACGGTCGGGCGGGCGACCGGCGGACTTCAACTCGACCGATGGACTTCGATCAAAGTCCAGGAGTCGAGTTGAAGTCTGTTGGTCGCGAACGGGGTAGTGCGCGCGAGACAGGCGCGCTGTCTGAGCTCGATTCGCGCGTGCTGGTATAGCTTCCCCGGCTGGAAGATGAGGCGGTCCCAAAGCAGGTGCGGCCCGTAGCCTCGAGGCAGGTCCTTCGTCGTCCACGATGGCCGGCAGGCCGCAAGTACTGAGGTGCGAGGGAGCGCAAGCCGCCGAGCCGAGCAAGCGACGGAGGAGCGCGTAGAGGTCGACGAGGCACAAAGGGCGCAACACCACAACCCTCAGTGCGTCTGCGCAGCCTCCGGATCGCCCTCGACATGCCCATCCGCCAGCTCTGACAACGCCCGGAACACGCGCTTCGACGCCTCGGCCCACGGCATGAGGATGGGGAAGACGTGGAACATGCCGGGTTCTTCGATGGCGTGCGTCGTCACGTCCGACGCCTCGAGGCGTGCCGCGAAGTCGCGTATGCCGTCGCGGAACATCTCGCTACCGCCCCAGCACACGAACGTCGGTGGGAACCACGATGGGTCGGGCTCGCCGTTGATGGGCGACACCCGTGCGTCGTTCGGCTGGACGCCATGCAGGTACGGCGTGACCGGGATGCTCCAAGGGAGGATGTCGTAGGGCGCGTTGTCGGTGATCGACGGGTGGTCGAGGTCAAGGTCGATCTCTGGGGAGAACAGCGCCAAAGCGCCCGGACGCGGCAGGTCGTGGTCCCGAAGGTAGGCCACCAGCGACGCCGCGAGCCCACCGCCACCGGAGTCGCCGGCGACGATGATGTGTTCCGGGTCGACGCCGCGGCCGAGGAGTCCGCGATAGACGTCGGCGGCGTCGTGAACGCCTGCGGGGAAGGGGAATTCGGGTGCCATCCGATAGTCGGCGATGAACACCTCGTGGCCGGAGATCCGTACAAGTGACGACGCGAACGCCGAGTACATCATCGGCGAGGTACCGATGTACCCGCCGCCGTGGAGGTACAGGATGGTGGCGCCGATCTCCTGCTTGTCGTCGCAATCGTCGACAAATGCGTCGGAACTCGCCTTGGCGCGACACCACAGCCCGGGCACGCCGCCGACGATGTCGTCGGTGAGTTCGACGCCGTCGGTCAGCTCGACGAAGGGCGGCATCACGACGCGGCACACGTCGTCGAGGATCTTCTCCATCGACCGGAACTCCTCGATCGGCAGTCCCATCGAGTAGCCCATGAACGCGCGGATGGTCTGGCGGGTGACGGACTGGCCAAGGTTGTCGAGCAGCCCGGACGGACCCGACCACGGCTTGCGGAACGGTACCCGCGCGAGGCCGTTGATCATGCTCTGCGCGAGTCCGACGACGGTCAGCGCGGTCACCGGCGCCGACGCGGTCTGGACCTCCGGACGATCAGCCATCACCATGCCGCCAAGCGTAACGAGCGTGCCGATGCCCGGCTGGACACGCGACCCACCGGGTGGGGCGGCGGCCGCTGGGCGTGGCAGACTACCCGGGTCCTCTAGTCCCCGAGATCCCCGTGAGGCGGCGATGGAGTTCTCAGCCTTCCCGGCTCCGGTCGAGGCCCCCGGCGCGTCGAGCGGCGCCGAGTCCGTGCAGCTCACGCTGGCCGACGCGTGGGAATCGAACCGCTCGATCCAGAAGTCGGCGGTGGGTCGACTCTTCGCGGCCACCAACTCGGCTCTCTACGTCACCTTGATGGAACGGCACCTCGACTACGGCGCCAAACTGTCGGAGACCGAGCTGACGGTGCGGCTGGACCGCGACCTCGCCGACCTCGACCTCACCGATCAGGCCACCGGCCTCGAGCTGGTCAAACTCTGGGCCCGGCAGGGCTGGCTCCACCGCGTCACCGACACCTCCGACCCGCACGCCCCCAACCTCTGCCATCTCACCAGCGAGGCGCGGTCGGTCCTGGACTTCATGCGGCGTCAGCGTCGTGAGGATTCGATCGCCACCGGCGGCTCCATCACCGGTATCGCCGCCGAACTCCGACGCGTCGCGGGTCAGGTCAGCAACGACCCCGACCAGATCCGTTCGGAGATCGAGGCGCAGATGTCCGACCTCGACGCCGAACTCGCCGACCTCGACGCCGGCCGACGCCCCCCGGTCGACCTGCGCGTCGCCGAGGACGCCGCCCGCACCATCGGCTATCAGATGGAGCAGATCATCTCCGACATCGGCCAGTACGGCACGATGCTCGACCGCATCACCACCGCGCTGCTCGACGACCCGGGCGACTCCGACCTCGCCTACCGCGACCGCCAGCGCCAACTCTTCGACGACTACGAGGCGCTCCTCGACTCGCCCCAGTCCGCGTCGTACCAGGCGTTCTCGCACCTGATCCAGGATCCGGAGCGTCGTGCCCGCCTGAAGACCGACATCGAGACCATCATCGACAGCTTCCCGGGCATGGACGCGGGCCTGCGGTCGGTGATGGACAACTTTTTCGGCCTCGTGACCCAGCAGATGGCCGAGGTCGGCCGCACCCGCCAGCGGTGTGCACGCCGTATCCGACGCTTCGTCGCGTCCGGCACGCTCGAGCAGAGCCGCGGTCTGGCCCGCCAGCTCAACGACGCCCTGGCCACCGCCAACGAACTACTCAAGACGTCGCTCGCGGACCGTCGCATCGGCTACGAGCTACCCCTGGCCGCGCCAACGGTGAGCTCGATCGGCCGACTCGCCTTCGAGATCCGCGAACACGTCCCGCCCGCGCCCGCTCTCCCGGCCGCCCTCGACGCCGACCTCACCTCGTTCGCGTCGCTGTCCGGTCAGGTCGACACCACCGAACTCACCGACACCGTGAATGCCGCGGTCGCCACCGGACCGGTCGCCCTCGCCGACGTCATCGACGGACTCGAGGAGCCGTACCTCGCGCACGTCATCGTCCTGTGGTCGTGGGCCTCGAAACAGCAAGCGGCAGGGGAGAAGGTACCGATGACCACCGTTCGCTTCCGGTCCCTCATCGGCGACGACCACGCCATCGAAGTCCCCGACCTGACCTTCACCGAACCGATTCCGACTGCGGAGGTCGACGCCGAATGACCACCACCGACGAGACCAACCCCGGCTCCGGCGAGACTCCACCCCCGCTCCCTGAGGTGCGAGCGCAGCGAGCCTCGAAGGGTCCCAACACCGACCATGCGACCGACGCCGACTCTCAGCCCCCTGAGTCGCGAGCTGACGACCCCGTGCTCCCTGAGGTGCGAGCGCAGCGAGCCACGAAGGGCGCCCCCGAGTCCGACGCTGCCAGCAGCACCCCCGAAGAATTCGCCGGCTTCGACGACCTGCCCACCGTCGCCAACCGCGCGGCGACCCACACGCCGAACGCGCCTCGTTTCGACGGCGACGTCAGCGAGCTACCCGACCGCGCATGCTGGGCGCTGCAGAACCTGTTGACCCGCCGCTACATCAGCGGTGACCGACAGCCGCAGCTGTGGTCGTGGGTGGCTGAGTACCAGGACGTCCTGCGCGGCCGTCTCTCCGAACTCGACCTCCGGCTGCGCATCGTCGACGAACTGCAGGTCGCCTTCGTCGAGCAGGCCGGTTACGACTCCCGCTGGGGCCGAAAGATTCTCAAGCGCGAGACGATTCACACCTACGACGCCATCCTGGCGTTGCACCTGGCCAAGTACGTGCGCGCCGCTCGCGACGAGCCGGTCCTGATCACCCGCGAAGAGATCCACGAGCTCTTCGCCGGCGTCACCAACACCATCGACCGCGACCTCGCGCTCTTCGACAAACGCATCGAACGCGCCCTCGACAAGATGGAAGAGCTCGAGTTCCTCCGCAAGCAGCGCGACGACGCCGACACCTTCATCGTCAGCCCGGTGATCTCCGCGGTCATGACGGCGTCGGTGATCACCGACCTACAGCGGCAATTCGAGCAGTTCATCGGATCCGGTGACACCGGCGAAGTGCCCCCGGAGGACCTCGCCGACGAACCCGCGGAACGCGACGACGACGCAGCCGACCTCGACAACGCCTACGGCGAGAACGACGAAGGAGACGACTGGTGAGCGGGCAGGTCGACCAGTACCACCTGTCCCGGTTGCAGCTGATCAACTGGGGCGTGTTCGACGGGTATCACTCGATCCCGTTCAGTCCCAACGGTTCTCTGATCACCGGGTCGTCGGGTAGCGGTAAGTCGTCGTTGCTCGACGCCATCTCGCTGGCGTTCCTGCCAGATCATCGACGCAACTTCAACGCCTCGGGCGATGCGACGGCGGCCGGATCGTCCAGCGGCAAGCGCACGGTCGGCAAGTACGTGCGCGGCGCGTGGGGTGAGCGACGCGACGGCACCAACGCCCACCGCGAGATCATGTACCTGCGTGGCACCGGCCCGGCATGGGCGGCCATCGCGGTCACCTACACCTCCAGCTCCGGTGAGGCCATCACCGGCCTGGTGCTGAAATGGCTTGCCGCGGGCAAGATGACCGACGCGCACAGTTCGTACTTCATCTACGACGGCGACGCCGACATCGTCGAGGCCTGCAACGAGTGGGCCGCCAACAACTACAACTCGGCCAAGTTCCGCGACCGCGGCTGGCGCGGCGGCCCCGGCGAGGGCAAATACCTCTCGACGCTGTACTCGCTCATCGGCATCCGCGGCTCCGACGCCGCGCAGCAGCTCCTCGGAAAGGCCAAGTCGCTCAAGAGCGTCGGCGGTCTCGCGCAGTTCGTGCGGGAGTTCATGCTCGACGCCCCGACCAGCATCGTCGGGATCGCCGACGCCCTCGACCAGATAGACCCGCTCGTCGAGGCCCGCGAACTGCTCGACGTCGCGCGCCGCAAGCGCACCATCCTCGGCAACATCGAGGAGGTGCACGAGCGGTACGCGGGGGAGTCGGCCACCTTCTCCGTCCTCGACACCATCGACAACACCACCATCCGCAGCTACGTCAACAACCTGCGGATCCACAACGCGCAACCGGAAGTCGCCGACCTCGACGACCAGATCACCCGTCTCGACGGGGATCTCGCCGCGCTGACCACCAAGCACGACCAGCTCCGCCAGGACCACAGCCTCCTGCTGTCCCGGATCGCCACCTCCACCGGCGACCTCGCCCCGCTGCGCGAACAGCTCGGCGGCGCACAGAAACTCAGCACCGAGGTCACCGCGCGGCGCAACGCGTACGAGGACAAGGTCTCCGCGCTCGGCTTCACCCCGCCCACAAGGGCCGAGGGCTTCTGGCTGCTGCGCGAGGAACTCACCGAGGAGGCCGCCAAGATCGACGGCCAGCTCGACGCCGGTCGCGCCCACTATGCCGAGGCGCTGGCCAGCGAGGTCGCCGCGCGCACCCGCCGCGATGCCGCGATGGAGGAGCTCGGCCGCGTCGAGAACGCCGGCTCCGCACTGCCGCGCACCGAGCACGAGATGCGCCGCGCCATCGCCCACGGACTGCAGATCGACGAGTCCGAGCTGAAGTACGTCGCCGAACTGGTCGAACTCGACCCCGACGAAGAGCGCTGGCGTCTGGCCGTCGAGAAGGTGCTGCGCAACGTCGGCCTGCGTTTGCTCGTGCCCGACAAGCACTTCCGTGCCGCCCTGCGGTTCGTGAACTCGCACGACATGCGTGGTCGGATCCAGCTGCATCAGGCTGACTCTCGCCCGATGCCGGTTCTGGAGCCGGGCACTCTGGCGTCGAAGCTCCGTCCTGTTGATGCGTCGCACCCGTGTGCCGCCGAGGCGATGACGGTCCTGTCGAAGCTGGGCAACCACATGTGCGTGGACAGTCCCGGCGAGTTTTCGCAGCACGCCAAGGCCGTCACCGACCAGGGTCTGCGCAAGGATTCGGCGAAGCTCGCGGTCAAGGACGACCGCCAGCAGCTCCGCCGGTCGCAGTACATCTTCGTCGGCGACGTCGCATCGAAGATCGCTGCGCTCCGCGACGAACTCGAGTACGAGGAACGGGCCTTCGAGGATGCCCGCCAGGACTGCGCCGAGCTCGATCGGGAGCGCAGCGCCAAGGAACGACGCCGCGACGCGTATCGCCGTGTGTGCGAGCAGTTCACGCAGTGGAACGAGATCGACGTCGACTCCGTCGATGACCGCGTCGACCAGCTCACCGATCAGTACGACCTCCTGATCGAGGAGAATCCCGACGTCGAGGCGTTGCAGCGCAAGGCCGAGGACCTGTGGGAGCAGGTCCGCAACGCAATCTCGCAGGCCGCGTTGGTCAAAGACAAGATCGCCCGTCAGGATTCGCGGCGCACGCAGCTCCTCGACCTCATCGACCGGTTGAAGCCCGAAGACGTTCCCGCTCAGGCGGAGAAGACCCTCGACGGTTTCCGCGAGGACCTCTCGGCAACCCTCGACGTGCTCAACCCGGAGCCGTACCGCCAGGAGATCGTCAAGGCCGCGAGCCGCGAGCGCGACCGGATGCGCTCTGATGCCCGACGATCACGCGACGAGCTGGCCCGGATCCTGGACACCTACGACGAGGAGTTCCCTGACGCCATCCCCAACGACAGTGACGACTTCGACGAACGCATCCACGACTATGTCGCCGTCTGCCGCCGCATCGACGAGCGCGAGCTGCCGTCGGCCTACGAGCGGATGCGCCGCCTGATCACCGAGCAGGCCCCCGGCGCGATCCTCGGCCTGCACATGGCCGCCGACGCCGAGGAACGACGCATCGTCGAGCAGATCGAGCGCGTCAACACCGGGCTGGGTGCGGTGGCGTTCAACCGCGGCACCCGCCTGCGGCTGGTCCCGGGCCGCAAGAAGCTCGCCGCGGTCGAGGAGCTGACCGAGAAGGCCCGCCAGATCTCCAACCGCGCAACGGCGGTCAGCTTCGGTGATGAGCAGGCCATCCTCGAGCAGTACTCCGATATCCTGCTGCTGCGCGAACGCCTCGCGGGCAACACCCCGGAGGATCGTCAGTGGACGCGCGACGCTCTCGACGTGCGCAACCGCTTCGACTTCTACTGCGAGGAGCACGACGCCGAGACCGGCGAGACCATCCGCACCTACTCGAACGCCGGCGACAACTCCGGTGGCGAGCAGGAGAAGCTGATGGCCTTCTGTCTCGCCGGTGCGTTGAGCTTCAACCTGGCGAGCCCGCACGGAAACGACAACCGGCCGATATTCGCCCAGCTGATGCTCGACGAGGCGTTCTCCAAGTCCGACCCGCAGTTCGCCCAGCAAGCGCTATCGGCATTCCGCAAGTTCGGGTTCCAGCTGATCATCGTTGCCACGGTCCAGAACACCAGCACGATCCAGCCGTACGTGGACAACGTGGTGATGGTGTCTAAGACTGAGGTCGGTCCTGAGTTGCGGCCGGTTGCAACGGCTACGTCGACGGGGATCAAGGCGTTCTCGGAGTTGAGGCGGTCGGGGAGTCAGTTGTCGGTGTAGGGGAGTCAGTTTAGTGGTTTGGCAGTTGACTGCGGATTGCACGCTGCCACGGGGTCTTCGGTGGGTAGTTTCCACCAGCGCCGCCGCCGGTGGACAGGTGGGCTCTCGGGCGTCCTGCCCGCGGTCGCATTCGACAAAGATCTGACGTGAAAGGCTGCGACACGGTCTCAATGGGGAGCGCGTGTCCTTAGAGGGGCCCTATTGTCTCGGTATGGTTTCCTAATGACGACTCGAGGTACCTTGCGTTGAGCAGTGGCATCGAAAACCCGATCCTGAACGGGCCCTACGACGCTCCCGATCGGCATTACCAGATTGGGCCGTCAGGACCGACCGGCGCGATCATCGATGGTCGACGACCGAGCGAGTCTTTTATTCCGATTGCGGTGACCAGAAAGGGCAAGAGGGGGGCCGACGGATCGGAGCAAGAAGGTTTCGACTTCGATCTGACCGGCGAGCGCCGCGAGAAGAACAGCCTGATCAACGACATTCGACGTGAAGTCGACAAGTGGCGGGCCAGTGGGCACTACGACGGCGTCACCCCCATCACGCGCAAGCTCCTTCAGCACTGGGCTGATCCCAACCGCGAAAATCGGGTGATCTTCGCCCAGCGTGAGGCCGCCGAGACCGCAATCTTCCTGACAGAAGTCGCTGGCAGGCACCCGTCTTACGCCGACTGGCGTAAGCGGCTGGAGCCGGAGAACGAGGCCCACAACGACGGGTTGCCACGAGCAGCCCTCAAGATGGCGACGGGCGCCGGCAAGACGATCGTGATGGCGATGCTGATCGCCTGGCAGACTCTCAACAAGGCGCAGTCGCCGAACGACGCGCGGTTCACCAACCGGTTCCTCATCGTCGCTCCCGGCATCACCATCCGCGACCGCCTCAACGTCCTACTGCCCGAGACCGACGGCAACTACTACGACCTGCGCAACCTCATCCCCTCCGACCTCAAAGGCGGCATGGCGAGCGCGCGGATCGTCATCACGAACTTCCATGCGTTCCAGCTCAAGGACGCCAAGGAGATCAAGGGCGTCGCCCGGAACACTCGCCTCCTTCTGAAGGGAAACAAGACCAGCGATCCCTTCAAGGAGTCGCCGAAGGCGATGGTCAGCCGCGTGCTTCGCGGCCTCGGCGTCACCGAGGCGGGCAAGAAGCAGCAGATCATGGTCTTCAACGACGAGGCGCACCACTGCTACCTCGCAAGGCCCTTGGCATCGGGCAAGGAGACCAGCGAAGAGAAAGACGCCAACGAGAAGGCCGGGCTGTGGTTCAACGGACTTCGCGCAATCGCGAAGTACGTGGGGATCAAGCAGATTTTCGACCTCTCCGCGACCCCCTTCTACCTGTCTGGGTCGGGTTACGCCGAGGGCTACATCTTCCCGTGGGTTGTCAGCGACTTCTCCCTGATGGATGCCATCGAGTCCGGCATCGTCAAAGTGCCAAGAACCCCAGTCGACGACGATGCAGAAACCGAGCACGTCGTATTCCTCAGGCTCTGGGACTTCGTGGGCAAGGAGCTGCCGAAGAGGGCAGCCAAGGATGCGGTCACTGATTGGGCACCACCGAAGGAACTCGAGGCAGCCCTACGCAGCCTGCATCGCTCGTACGAGAAGGCCTTCGCGCACTGGGAGGAAAACCTCCAGCAGTACGGCGAGACCCCGCCGGTCTTCATCGTGGTCTGCCCGAACACTGTGGTCAGCAAGCTCGTCTATACGTGGATAGCGGGAGAAGAAGTGGTCCGCGACGACGAGATCATCGCCCACAAGCCTGGGGAACTTTCTCTGCTCAGCAACGTCGTCGACGGTAGGCCGCTGTCCAAGCCCCGGACGATCCTAATCGACTCCGCGCAGATCGAGTCCGGCGAAGCCATGAAGGCTGACTTCAAGCAGGCGGCTGGTGCCGAGATCGCTCAGTTCAAGGCCGAGTACCGCAAGACCAACCCGGGCGCCGACGTCGAAAAGCTTGCCGACGAGGACCTCCTGCGCGAAGTCATGAACACAGTGGGTAAGCCCGGCAAACTGGGTGCCGACATCCGCTGCGTGGTGAGCGTCTCCATGCTCACAGAGGGCTGGGACGCCAACACAGTGACCCACATCCTGGGAGTTCGAGCGTTCAAGTCTCAGCTCCTCTGTGAGCAAGTCGTTGGCCGAGGCTTGCGTCGACGCTCCTATGAGGTCAGCGACGCGACCGGCAGGTTCGAGCCCGAATACGCCAACGTCTACGGCATCCCGTTCCAATTCGTCACAGGGGAGCCCGCCGGCGGTGAACCAGTCCCGCCAAAGCCGTCGATCCATGTCCATGCGGTCGAAGGACGCGAGCACCTGCGGATCAACTTTCCCAAGCTTGACGGCTACCGGGTCGAGATCCCCGACGAGGACATCTACCCCGACTTCGATCAGGCGCCTGAGTTTCAGATCGGCAAGGACACGGTCCCGTCTTGGGTTGAGCTGGGCGGACTCGTCGGCAAGAAGGAGCTCGAGGAGGGCGACCCGACGATCTACCGAACGCAGGAGGTCGCCTTTCGTCTAGCCAAACGCATCCTTGATCAGCACTTCACTCGCGCAGGTGACAAGCGACCGTGGCTCTTCCCGAAACTGGTCGGCATCTGCTTGGAATGGATCGACAGGAAGGTCGTCGTCCATGACGGATACTCGCTGGGGTTCCTCGTGACCATTACCCAGGCTCAGATCCTTGCCGCCGAGCAAGTCTGGAACGCTATCCTCCGGCTGCCCGGCAATCGCCGCGAGCGCTTACGGCCGATGATCAACCGGTTCGACCCGCAAGGGTCGACCGGTGACGTCGACTTCGTGACGAGGAAGCGGACGGTACCGGTCGAGAAGTCCGAGGTCTCACATGTGACGCTCGATGGGAACGGTCCCGAGGGGAACGCCTGGGAGAAACGGATGGCCGCGATCCTCGAGGATGACTCGAACGTCGCAGCGTTCGTCAAGAACGACCAGCTGGGTCTCACCATCCCGTACGTCCACAAGGGCCGCAGTCACTCCTACATCCCCGACTTCTTGGTTCGCCTGAAGCGCGCGGACGATGACGTCGAGCGGACCCTGATCATCGAGATCTCTGGCAGTCAGAAGAGTCCCGGTCCGACGAACCAGAAGGCGGAGACCGCCAGGAACTCCTGGTGCGTGGCGGTCAACAACCACGGCGGATGGGGCCGCTGGGCTTACATCGAGATGACGGACCCCGACCAGTTCAAGACAAGGCTGGCAGACGCGATCCAGAGTCTTTACGGCGACAAACCAATCATCGGCGACCCCGACCTTCTCGACTTCACCGAAACGAACGCTGACACCAACACTGCAAGGAGCGCTCGTGGCGCGTAACACCTCGAAGGGCCCGACGCCGATCGACTCGATCAAGCACGGCGAGACCCGCAAGAACATCCCTACGGCGGACGCACAGGACTTCGTGACCCCAGAGATCGAGGCGGTCCGGAAGGTCCGCTATCAGCGCGACGAGACTCTTGACCCGCAGTTGGTCTGGCGAGGCAAGTACCCGGATGTTGCAGACGCGGCTGACAACGCCAACTCCGACCTGGTTACGGATGCTCCGCCGATCTACATCCAGGAGAAAATCGACCCGCGTGTGCTGGTCGAGAACCTCCGCCGCACTGCGGCTCGTCCCGAAGACGAACCGGAACTGGCTCTCTTCGACACCTTCGACACCTTCGACGGTCTCGACGAACTCGAGCAGGTCGATTTCTACCAGCACGACGCCAACTGGTCGAACCGCATGATCCTCGGCGACAGTCTGCAGGTGATGGCCTCGCTCGCAGACCGCGAGCTTCTCCGCGGCAACGTGCAGATGGTGTTTATTGACCCCCCGTACGGAATCAAGTTCGGATCTAACTGGCAAGTCTCCGCGCGTAACCGCACAGTCCGCGATGGAAACCTCGAGGACTCAGCGCGAGAGGCAGAGCAGATCAAAGCCTTCCGGGACACGTGGGAGTTGGGCATCCACTCCTATCTCTCGCATCTCCGCGATCGCCTCCTGGCTGCCCGAGATCTCTTGACGGAGTCCGGATCTTGCTTCGTGCAGATCGGCGATGCCAATGTCCACCTCGTCCGGTCGCTGATGGATGAAGTGTTCGGTGCCGAGAACTTCATAAGTCAGATCCCGTTCCGTACGACTACCAGTGCGACGGCCGACCTGCTTCCCGGCGTCGCCGACTACTTGATCTGGTTCGGCAAGTCGAAGGAACGTGTGAAGTTTAGGCAGTTGTACGCCCCCAAAGTGGCTGGCGAAACCGGGGCCACTGATTACGTCTATGTGGAAGAGGCAAACGGATCGCGTCGTCGGCTGACGGCAGCGGAACAAAACGCTCCGAGTACTGTGAAGGGCCGCCTTTTCTCGCTCGACAACACGACGAGCCAACGGCCACCCGGGGACTTCCCAGTGGAGGTCGACGGCCGTACGTTCCGACCGGGTGCAGGCTATTGGAAGTCCGGGCCTGAGGGGATGGCTCGCTTGGCAGTCGCTGGCCGCCTCTACCCACGCACCAACTCTCTACGTTACGTGCGATACCTCGACGATTTCCCCGCTTATCCGCGAACAAACGTTTGGGACGACACCATCCAGGGCCACGGGACGGACAAGGTCTACGTGGTTCAGACCTTCACGCGAGTGATCGAACGTTGCATGCTGATGTGCACAGATCCCGGCGATCTGGTCATAGATCCGACATGTGGTTCTGGCACAGCCGCATTCGTGGCGGAGCAGTGGGGTCGGCGCTGGATTACAATCGATACTTCGCGAGTGGCGCTTGCGCTTGCTCGCCAACGGATCATGGCTTCCCGCTTCCCGTGGTACCTGCTCGCGGACTCGGTGGAGGGCCGAAAGAAGGAGCGAGAACTCACTGCGCAGGTCAGCGCGCCAGGGGAATTTCGCAATGACGTTAGCCTCGGTTTCGTGTATGACCGCGTGCCTCACATCATGTTGAAGGCGATTGCCAACAACCCAGACATCAAGCCAGGAATGACGCGGGATCAGATCGACAATGCCATTAAGCGGCATGCCGAGTTTGAGTTGTTGTATGACAAGCCATTCGAGGATCCGAAGAGGGTTCGCGTTGCCGGCCCCTTCACCGTCGAGTCGCTTAGCCCTCACCGAGCGATCTCATTCGGCGACACCCCTGAGTCGCTCTCCGAGACGGATGCAGCCAAAGATGCTGACGGTCCCAACTTCGAGCAGTCGATCCTCGAGAACCTGGCCAAGGCCGGCATCCAGAACGGCAAGCGTGCCGAGAAATTGAAGTTTGAGGCATTCGAGACCTATGCGGGCCAGTACATCCAGGCCATCGGCCAGCAGGTTCCTAACGGAGAACACGCAGCCCCAAGCCGCATCGGCGTCGCGATTGGGCCCCAGTACGGGACCGTCAGTGCGAAGTACGTGAAGGATGCTGCGAGAGAAGCCATTCGTGCCGAGGACATCGATCTGCTGTGTGTGCTGGGCTTCGCGTTCGATCCGCAGGCGACGAACGCGACTGAGGATGACGGATTCATTATTGAAGCGTCGGACGAGGGTTTCGCTCAGATCGGAGGCGCACGCACCGTCGGTCGTCTACCCGTCTTGATGGTCCGCATGAATGCGGACCTCCTCATGGGCGAGGACCTGAAGAAGACCGGATCCGGCAACCTCTTCACTGTCTTCGGCGAACCCGACATTGACCTGCGCTCCACGGACGAGGGGTACATCGTCGATCTCAAGGGGGTCGATATCTACGACCCCACGACGGGGGAGATCCGGAGCAACGACACAGGCCAGATCGCGCTCTGGATGATCGACACCGACTACAACGAGGAGTCGTTCTTTGTTCGGCACTGCTACTTCACGGGCGGCAACGATCCATATAAGCGACTCAAGACGGCTCTGAAGGCAGACATCGACGCTGACGCCTGGGAGTCCTTGTACAAGACGGTCTCGCGGCCCTTCGCCAAGCCCTCCACGGGGAAGATCGCAGTCAAGGTCATCAACGACTACGGCGACGAGGTCATGAAAGTGTTCGAGGTGTAGTGCCGGACCTTTGTCGATCGGTCCTGATGTGGTCATGAGCGTAAGTGAGGGAAGTTGTGGCAGAAGGTCTGACGACCACATACACGGCCGATCAGGTGACCGCGATCGATACGATCGACGAGCCCCTGCAGATCATCGCCTGCGCTGGTTCAGGCAAGACCCAGGTGATCTCTCAAAGGATCGCGAAGATCTTGGGACGGCCGGGGGTCGAACCGCGCAACGTCGTCGCCTTCACGTTCACAGAGAAGGCTGCGGCGGAACTCAAGGAGCGAGTTCTGGGGATCCTTCAGGAGGAGCGAGGCGAAGTCACCGGCCTCGCTGAGATGTACATCGGCACCATGCACGGGTACACGCTCGACCTCCTGCAGCGGCTAGTGCCCGACACGTTCAAGTACTCCGTGCTGACCGAGATCACGGCACGACTTCTCGTTGACAAGTACAGTAAGCAGTCGGGTCTGACCACATGCCCCACGATCGGTACGAAGCAGAGTCATCTCAAGCGCTGGCAGAACTCCCGACTTTACCTGCAGGTCCTCGGCACGCTTCGAGAGGACGAGATCGACGAGTCTCTCGTCCCAACCGGGGTTCTGGACTCTCTTGACTCGTATGTCCAGCTGATCTACGGGCAGGCCAACTTCGACTTCACTGCGATGATCGCGCTCGCGGTCGAACTCTTGGAGATCGACCCTGACGAGGACGAGAACGCCGAGGTCATCCAGCGGCACATCCGAGACGACATCAAGTACCTGGTTGTCGACGAGTACCAAGACGTAAACCCTCTGCAGGAGCGCCTGATCCGAGGACTCGTCCAGTACGGCGCGAACCTGTGCGTCGTGGGAGACGATGATCAGACGATCTACCAGTGGCGAGGCAGCGAAGTTGCGAACATCATCGACTTCGCCGATCGGCACGGCGACGTCAAGCAGGTCGTGCTGAACGACAACTTCCGCTCGTCCAAGGGCGTCGTCGAACTGGGACGATCAGTAGCGGAGCTGATCCCAAACGATGCCCGTCTTCCGAAGAAGATGGTCGCTGCCGGCCACCAGAACTGGGAGCGAGGCGACCTCCTGGCCCTCGACTTTGCCACTCCTGAGGACGAGGCAGCCTGGATTTGCGACCGGATCGAGCACCTTCAGGGCGTGCCCTTCACGGACAAGCCGGCAGCGGAGCCGCGCGGCTTGTCGTACTCCGACTGCGCCGTGCTGTTGCGCTCGGTCGCCAAGGACGCGGGGCCGATCGTTGAGGAGATGAAGAAGCGTCAGATCCCCTACGTGATTAAGGGGTTGAACCGCCTCTTCGACGCGGACGAGATCAAGGCGTGCGTCGGCATCTTCCGGTACATGGTGAACGAGATCGACACGAGCCTGCTCCGAGAGCTATGGGCAAAGGCCGATTTGCTGCCAAACCCCGCCAAGTGGGCCTCGGCTGTGGCGATCCTGGACGCCGGCAAGGACTTCAAGAAAGGCGAGCGTTGGGGGGTCTACAACATTCAACGCCTCTACCTCGACTTCCTCGCTGCCCTCGAGATCCGAGAAGAGACAATCCCCGGACCGAAGGGTCGGGGGGAACTCGTGTTCTACGAGCTGGGGAAGTTCAGCCAGGCCATCTCCGACTTCGAACAGATCCACTTCTCGAGCGAGCCGAGCGAGAAATACAAGACGTTCGCTGGCTGGCTCGAGCACCAGGCGCCCGACTACTACGCCGAGTCGGACGGTGACGTTGGCTACGCGACCCCCGACGCCGTCACCATCGCCACAGTCCACCAGTCGAAGGGCATGCAGTGGCCGGCCGTCTTCCTGCCTTGCATGCGCGCCAACAGGTTTCCAGCCCAGCGCATCGGCGGACTGTCGATGTTCCACGTCATCCCGGCGGAGGCGATCAAGGATCCCGACAGGTACAAGGGGACGAAGGACGACGAACGGCGCCTGTTCTACGTCGCGGTGACCAGGGCACAGAAGTTTCTGAACGTCACCTTCTCGCCCGGGGTTGGCCGCAACCACAAGCGACAGTCCGAGTTCTTTATCCACTGCACCGGTAACCAGTGGGTGTCGACCAGCGCTAGCCCGATCACGGGTGAGCGCCTCGAGCCTCGAGCCATCCACGAGATCCCTCAAGTAACTCTGTCGTTCTCGGAGTTGAAGTACCTGTTCGAGTGCCCGTACGAGTTCAAGCTCCGCTTCCTCTACGGCTTCAACGCACCGCTACACGAGGCGCTCGGGTATGGAAAAGGCCTTCACGATGCGCTGTCGGAAGTGCACAAGAAGGCGACTGCAGGCGAGATCATGACAGCAGATGACGCAAGGGATTTGGTTGATAGGCATCTACATACTCCGTTTGCCTACCCTGAGTTGCGGCGCAACCTCGAGCGATCTGCGGCCGAGGCGATTGAACGCTACTTCAAATTGCACGGAAGCGCGATCGGGAATACTGTGCACTCCGAGAAGCAGATCCAAGTGCACATCGCCCCCGGGATCACGGTCGATGGCCGCATCGACTTGATTCGGAAGCTCGATACCGACGAGTTGGCGATTGTCGACTTCAAGTCGACCGAGCGAGCCCAGGACGAGGATGTCACACGGGATCAGTTGCACGTATACGCGCTCGGGTACGAGGAGCTAACAGGCGAGAACGCTGACGTCGTGGAAGTGCTGAACCTTGATGCTGGTGGTAAAAGCCATCGAGACCAAGTGGACGACCACATGCTCGATGACGTACGTGAACGGATACGAACGGCGGGTGAGAAGCTTCGTAAGAATGAGTTGCCGCGGCTCTCGACCTTTGCGCCCAAGTGCCTGACGTGCGACGTAGTTGAACTGTGTCGACCCCGGCCAGGAAGCGCGCCGTAGCAACACTCCGTTAGCTGGCGGGCAAGCTGTCTATCCCGAGTCCGAGGCCTTGTCGCGATCCGCGCTTTAGCATTGGGCATGGCGTGCGTAGGTAGCGCGCTGCGGTGAGTCTCAGTCGGCTTCTCCGTGTCACGGTCTACGCCGGGCGCCGCTGCTTCCTACGGCATTCGTTAGTCCGATAGTGATGTCGTTTCGTCACCACGACGGTTAACTCGTTCGCCTGTCGGTCCAGCCAAGTAGTGTCAGGCTGGCAGTCCACAACGTAGTTAGAAGGAGCGAATGGCTCAGGCGTCTTTGGGTGGCGGGTCGAGTGCAGTTGCTGCGTCGTCGCACGCTGCCTGCCCAAGGTTTCGAGGTACTGATCCACTGGTCACGGGTCGCACTCGCCGTGCTCTCGCTCGAGAGATCGGTTTCGCCGACGATTCAGGCCGGATTCCAGAGGCACGGTGGATGCGCGCGATGACCTTCGAGAGGCTTGTGCGTGATCGACGATTTGCGAGTGAAGTGGCGACGACAGCTGTGGGCCGCCTAGGCCTCGCCCGTCCCAGTGCAGTCATTACGGTGAATGCCGACGTCAGCAACACGAAGACCGCGCAGTTGCTCGACGAAGCGCACATCCGAGCGAGCGGAGAGAATGCGGTAACCCTCATCCATGCCTTGGCGCTGCCGTTTCCGGGCTTCGAAGGCGCTGACGCATCCGAGGTCAAACCTGACTTCGCAATCGTTGCGCCGCAGCCAGGTTCCGATCGGTCCTGGTTGATCATGGGCGACGCGAAGGATTACGAACGGGTTCGAAGCAAGATTGAGGACAGCCGGCTCCTTAAGGGGTTCCTTCAAGTTGCACTTGGTGCCGAGGCCGCCGCTCAGTGGTCGCGACTTCCAACCGACATGGCAGTCCACACCCACGGGGTGCTAGCAGTGCCACGAAACGCGTTCCTCCAGCCGGAGGCGGTTGTTGAGCTTCTCGAGGACCACCGAGAAGAGGTCCGAATGCGGGTCGCCGAACGTATCGCTGAGTCGAGCCGATCGGCCTACAAGAAGGCGACGGACGTAAGTGATTACGTTGAGCACTTGAGAGCGAAGTTCGATCCGTCGACCTGTACTACCTGCACTTTATTTGCCTACTGTCGCCATGAACTTCGAACATCATCCAACCGATCCGATCTGTTGGTCGAACTAGGGATCCCGAAGGATCATCACGCACTGTTAGTGCCGCTACTTGGCAACTCGGAGGCGCAGACGACGGCGCCCGCTTCTGTTCACGCAAATGTGAAGGCGACAATCACGGGTCGTGCCGAAGTGACGGGTCAGCGCCGTACGGATCCGATTGGCCTCCCTGGCAATGTGTACGTTGCAATCGCAAAGTCAGATAGTGCTGCGCTCGGCGTCTACGGCGTCTCCATTGCCCGGCAAACTTCTGAGGCGTCGACTGCCTGGTCGAAGACAGTCTTCGACGACCCCCAATCGCCGGAGACGCGACGACGCCTAATGCGAACAATAGGGCGTCAGATCGACCTTGCGATGGCTACGCAGCAGAAAGAGAACCCAAACGCCCCTAGCCCTATACATCTTGTGGTGCCCGACCAACCGACCGCTGACGTCCTCGTCTCGATCGCAGACAACCTCGCCGGGGTCGAGTTGAGCCGACTACGTTGGACCCGAGACGTGGAGGCCGGTCGTGAGCCGCTCACCTTCAACGGCGAGCCCGCAGTGATACCCGCGGCCCTCACCGACGACGAACGCATTGCTGTGTCGTTTCTACTCGAGGAAGACCGTTCACGCGCAGTCACACTGAGGTCGCCCGTCGTGGATCTACGATCGGTCCTCGCGGGGCATGTGGTCACCGGCGGCCC
This sequence comes from Gordonia sp. NPDC057258, assembly GCF_042668985.1. Lineage (NCBI taxonomy): Bacteria > Bacillati > Actinomycetota > Actinomycetes > Mycobacteriales > Gordoniaceae > Gordonia > Gordonia sp. NPDC057258. Next base: position 4,244 of record NZ_JBHUXZ010000032.1, on the reverse strand, counting down.
CGCCGTTGCATCTCTTCGTCTTGACTATCTGCTCTCTTGGGCAGAGACGTTAATCGACGGGACGGTTTATTCCCGAGACGTCGAGGACAAGATTGAGGCGTCTGCACACACACCAGGAGCGCGGCTCACCAGTGGTCAATCCGACACGATCCACGCCGCTCAAACAGGTTTCGGGCGGCAATCGAGTCGAGAGCGCGCGAGAAAGAACCTTCAAAGTTATCGACGTCTTGTAGGGCAGGAACTTGACTACAAACAGGATGTATTCGACCGCACGTTCACGGTGTTGGACGAATTCGATGACTCCTCGCTGCTTGAGACCTATCGCGCGATCGAGGGCGATGCTCAAGCGGTGTGGCGACGGCGCCTAGAACTCCGCGCATCCGACCTCGTACGCTTCGGCCGAACCTATCGCCACTGGAGAAACTCCTTGGTTCCAGTAATCGAAAGTGATGGGATTTGCCGAGCTCAGTTACTCTCGCTATCGAATAAGCAGTTTGCTCGCGACCTGGCCCGAGATCCCGGGAACCGGCAGGTGGCCTTCGCTCGAGTAGTAGGGATTCACCCACTGACCCTAGAAATCGCATCGCGCAGAATCGGCGACGGCGCGCGAATTGTTCTCCTACACAACGGGGATCATGCTTGTGTCGAGCAGCGCGGCGTTTCCGTTGACCATCAGAAGGGAAGCTTCAAGATCGGTGGCCTCGCGATCGGGCCGATCGCTGAGACGCCGGCTGCGAGCCGATTTACGTGGACCCCGGCAAACTCGCCGAGTGTCGATATTGATGACGAGCTTGTGGTCGCGGACTTTTCTTGGTTTTGCGACAACAAGCGGAATACCCACCTCAACATCACCCGGCCGACTCCTGACACCAACATGGCGCCCACGCCCGCATGCACGAACAGCAGTTATAGCGAATCCCCCCAGGTGCATCAATGGTGTTGCAAGCCCCACGATATCAATGAGGCGGAATGGTCAGACAAATTGGCGCGGCGCCGCGCAAACGGTGAGCTCAATCCCGAAACCTGGCCCCCAGTCATCGACGGTGATGCCTTTGAGGTGTCGCCCCGCCGCGCTACGACTGGAGATGCGGTCCAGAGCTCTGTCAGCGCGGTTCCTGACACTCTTACAATCGATGATTTGGACTAGTCTGTGACAGTTGCGTTCTCGATACCGAGTTCCGGTGATGGCGGCAGTACCCGCGTTCATCATGCTCAAGCTGCAGCAGGTAATGCTGCCATCACGAAAGAGGCGGTCGGCGTTCTGCGCGACAGCCTTACTGGAAGCCTTGATGTGAAACGCGTGCTTCTGAAGGCTGCTGCCGGCGCGGGGAAGTCGTTCGCACTTCAGGAGCTGGTGAGTGACGCAGTTGACCATCCGAGTTGCCAGAGAGTGGCTGTGGTCGCGTTCACCAATAAGCAGATTCATCCTTTGGCAATCGCGCTGGGAAATCGGCTGGGAAAGCGGAAAGTTTGTTTGTTTGTCTCTGCAAAGCGATGGGAAGAAATCCCCGACGAGGCCCACCGATGCGTTGAAGTGGCGACGTCTACTACTAGTATCCCTGCATCCTGCGAAGTCATTGTTTCGACAAGCCATAAGCTCGGCGCGATCAACGAATTGACTCGCCAGATATCGACATTCGGCCCTGCTCACTGTGGTTCGTCAGCGTTTGATGTCCTTTTCGTCGACGAGGCCTGGCAACTTCCGCACTACCTTTTCGACAAGGTGGCCAAAGCTGCACCCCTCACGGTCGGGGTCGGCGACGTCGGACAGTTGCCTCCGCTCGAAGTCGGCGACAACCCCTGGCGTGGAGACCCAGGCCATAACCCGTATAGGGCCTGGCCAACTGACTATGTCGATGACCAAGAAACGTGGGCTAGGGAGCTCCCATCAGTTTGGCGGCCAGCCGCCGGACAACTCGACCTCTGGCGGGCCTTTTACCCGGAATGGGACACTCTCAATTGTGTGGCAGCACCCGGTGATCGGGTGTTGCATGCAGATGGCTTAACAGGGGATGCGCTGTCGATCTGGACGCAAGTGGGTACTGGCGTCCCGACACTCCTTGAGGTTAATGGCCTGCCGGTGGCAGAAGCTGCAGATATTGACCTCCCGCTGGTCGGCGTGATCGAGCGTCTCCTAGAGGAGCTCCTGTCATCCAAGTTCTCGCTCGAGCGAAGGGAATACGATTCGGCTGGCACTCCAACTCGGCGCGTGACCAAGGCGCGGCCGGGGAAGAGCGAGGGCGATCCACTCGTGGTCGTCCTAGCGACACGGAACCAGGCTGTCGACGACGCCGAAGACATGGTCGATCGGCTGCGGCAAAAGTTCGGGTTGTCGGAAACTGAGTTGGTCGCCTCTACGGTCGACTCGTGGCAAGGACAGACCAACGGAATAACTGTCGCTATCCACCCGCTCAACGGAGCTACTGATCTGAACGAGTTCAACTCCGCGTTCGGCAGGCTCGCGGTCACGTGCACCCGTGCGACACACGGGCTCCTGATGCTGGCCAGACCCGGGTTGATGCAGTTGCTCGACGAAGCTCCCGCACGACCGGGGACTCCTTTTGGCGAACCGGGAAACCGAAATCTGCCGAGACAAACGCATCAGCGGATTCTGTCGACATTTGCGGTAGGCAGGATTACTGTTCGACACAATGCCCTTCGGTAGGATCGCGGGGACGCTGTAGCGCGCTTAGTCATCGCAGGGATCGTCCCCATTGTCGCCGTGAAGATTTCGCCCATCGGCCACGTCTAAATGAGCGGCACTGACGCCTTTCTACCCGTCGAGAGCCGGGCTGAGGGCGGCTAGCTTGTGTACGTGCTCGGTCGTGTGCCTAGGAGTGCCCCGGTCTCACGGGGGTCGAGCACGAAAGCCGAAGGACGTGACTGGTCCACGGGGTGATTAACCGGAGCAGCAGCCCGATCCGCACACCGACCCGCACTGTCAACTCTCGGGTTTCCGCCAACCGGGGCCGGCGCGCATCGCCCGTGTCCTTATTCTGACTTCGTCCACTTCGGGAATGTGCTTTTGGCCCTCGACGGCCTGGTCCATCTGCGTTGGCTGGACCGCTCTACTGGGCGCATGATCAGTCGCATCACCACCAACAGCCCCGGTGATCTCGTGCATGTCGAACTCAAAAAGATGGGCAAGATTCCCGCCGGCGGTGGCTGGCGCGAAATCGGCAACCGCCACCGCCGCCCCGCCCCGCCCCGCACTCTGAGGCCAGCCACGTACTTAGCCTCTAGGGCCAGTACAAACTAGCGCTCGTCATTGTGGACGCATTTGAGCTCGCGACGCTGATCGTCGACCTCGCTGCATAGCTTGGTGCGGTGAAGGTGGGCAAACCTGCGGCTATAGCTGTTCCGGTCCCATCGGTCGGAGGGGTTGTCGGGATCGGCCGGCGGAGTGTTCTCGTCCGACGCGTACCTGGCGTTCATGGTAGGTTGCCTGCGCTTCCGTGTTCTTGCTGAGTGGGGTGCCAGTCTTACCGGTCTAGTCATTCGAGGGTCGAAGACGCCGAGTTATGGTCGAAAGGGAATGTCCGTAAAGCGTCAACGGGTGTGCTCGGCGCGCGCCGGAGGGTTAGCAAAGGGCCTCTGAATCAGTCTCCGGCGACGGTCTCGATCGTTCCCGTCAGCAGCGACTCCGTGAGGTAGTCCTCGAATGAGAAACTACTGCCCTGAGTCTCGTTCAGTTCGGCAAGTTGTGGACTAACCTGTTCCTCCAACTCAGCGCGTGTGAGGTGGCGTGTCCCCCGTGAACCGGTCCGGGTGGTTCTAGAGTCCTGATTGCCCTGTTGAGGGCGGAGAAGGGACGATAGGGATCATGGCGGGACGGAAGCGTCACTCGGCTGAGGACATCGTGCGCAAGTTGCGCCGAGCCGATGAACTGGCGGCCGAGGGCAAGAACGGCGAGGAGATCGCCGCCGACCTCGAGGTGTCGGCGGCCACCTTGTACAACTGGCGCCGCCAGTACGGCGGTATGGACGCTGATGCCGCCAAGGAACTCAAGGAGCTACGCGAGCAGAACGGCCGGCTCAAGCGCCTGCTCGCCGACGCCGAGTTGGAGAAAGACGCGCTGCGGGAGATCGCCAAGGGAAAATTCTGAGCCCGACCGCCAAACGCGCCGCGATCGACATGCTCAAAGACGTAAAGAACATGTCAGAACGTATGGCGTGCAGGGTTGTTGGGCTTTCACGGTCTACCTACCGGCGTCTGCCGTTGGCTCAGACACCGGCCGACCCGGA